>NC_015380.1:410000-710000 GCF_000195085.1 Candidatus Pelagibacter sp. IMCC9063
ACCTCCACAATCTGAAATTTTAAAAGAAGTGCTAGTTTCATTTTTACCCCTCTTTGGTTTGATCATGTTAGTGCTTGGAACAATATTAGCAGGTATTGCGACCCCTGCAGAAGCTGCAGCAGCTGGAGCATTCGGTGCACTTGTGTTGTCTTATTTTTACAAAACATTGAAGTGGAAAAGTTTTAAAGAATCGGTTTTTTTAACAGCTAAAACTACAGCAATGATTATGTGGCTGTTTATTGGTTCATGGACATTTTCTTCAGTATTTTCTTATCTTGGAGGACATGAAATATTTGAGTATTTCTTTAAATCTATAGACATAGCTCCTTGGCAGTTCCTGGTTATTACACAAATAATTATTTTTCTTTTAGGTTGGCCATTAGAATGGACAGAAATTTTAATTATTTTTGTTCCAATCTTTTTACCACTGTTAGAAGTCTTTGGAGTGGATCCTTACTTCTTTGCTATGTTAATCGCTTTAAACTTGCAGACATCCTTCTTAACACCTCCCATGGCCATGTCCGCCTACTACTTGAAAGGTGTTCAAAAAAGCAATGTTGAGCTAATGGAAATTTTTGCTGGCATTATGCCATTCCTTGGAATTGTTATTTTTGCAATGGTGCTCATGTACATGTTCCCTGGCATAGCTTTGTGGTTACCAGAAACATTATTTCCAAATTAAATAATATATTATGCCAGACATTTTATCTCTTTCGGCCAATGAATTAGCTGCACAACTAAGAGAAGGCGAAATTTCCTCTGTCGAAGTTTGCTCGCAGTATATTGAAAGAATAGGTAAGTTTGAAAAAGATGTGAAAGCTTGGTCACATTTTAATAAAAAACTACTTTTAGAAAAGGCTGCAGAAGCAGATGAGCATAGAATTTCAGGAAAACCATTGGGATTATTACATGGATTGCCTATAGCTGTTAAAGACATAATTGGAACTTTAGATATGCCGACAGAATGTGGAACTACCATAAGAAAAAAAATGACAGCCTCCCAAGACTCGGAAGTTGTTAATCTCCTTAAAGTAGCGGGTGCTATTATTATGGGAAAAACAGAGACAACAGAACTTGCCTATTTTCATCCAGGAAAAACTACCAATCCTCATGACTACAAAAGGACTCCCGGAGGTTCTTCAAGTGGATCTGCAGCAGCAGTGGCAGCCTATATGACACCCCTGTCAATTGGTTCGCAAACTAATGGCTCAACTATTAGACCAGCATCTTACTGCGGTGTTGTTGGGTACAAACCATCATATGGCCTAATCTCTAGATACGGAATTTTAAAACAATCAGATAAATTAGATCAAGTGGGTATTTTTGGAAAATCTGTAGAAGATGTGGCGCTATTAGCAAAGGTGTTAATTAAAAAAGATTTATTTGATCCATCAACAATTCATTATTCCGCGGAGGAAATGATGGATGTGTGCAGAAAAGGTCCACTTTTTGATCCCAAATTTATTTTTTACAAAACTAAGAACTGGAAAAATCTTGATAAAGAATCCCAAGAATCTTTTGAAATTTTTATAAAGACTTTTAAAAAAAATATTGAAGTATTTGATACCCCTTCTTATTTTGATGACATTCCAAAATATCATAAAATAATTCATGAGACGGATATGGCTAATAATTTCCAACTATATTATAAAAAATATAAAAAAAAACTTTCCAAAGAGATGGTAAGCGCAATTGAGCGAGGTCTTAAAAATTCTGCAACAGAATATGCAGAAGCAATTGATTTTATGAAGAGAAGTTATGATTCTTACAAAGAGGTATTTGAAGATTACCATGGAGTTTTAACACCAGCTTCTTCTGGGGTCGCTCCTAAGGGATTGGGAAATACTGGTAGTCCAGAATTTAGTACAGTGTGGACTTACTTGGGTCTTCCATCAATTTCATTACCTTTACTTACCGGAAAAAATGATCTACCATTAGGCATCCAATTAATCGGCGACAAGTATGATGATTTAAGGTTTTTGGGTGTTGCTAGTTGGGTAGAAAAAAATTGCAAACAAAATGATTAATAAAATAACAACAACTTTAGGAGTAGGTCTAGCAATTGCCTTCCTAGTAGGCTTGGCTACTACATTGCAGAGATCTTCCATGATTGGTTTTTTCGATGTTTTACCTGTTTTTATTTTAATGGCTATCGCTATTGGCATGATGGTCTACGAGGCTTTCTTCGATAAAAAATAATTATTTTCTTTACCGTTGTGTCTAATCTTAAAAACAACTTTTTACATTTCTCTTTACTATTTATTCAACCAATCTTTATGACTAGCAATATTGCTATTGGTAAAGGAGCTCTTGGTTTTATTCCTCCTATCTCATTGGCATTTTGGCGCTGGTTTATAGTTTTTTTGTTTATGCTTCCATTTGTACTTAAGGAAATAAAAAAGAAAAGGGATTGCCTAAAAAGCGAACTTCCCAATCTGGCAATTCTTGGGTTCACAGGTTTTTCAATTTGTGGTGCATTTCCATACATTTCAGGATTCACAACTACCGTAACCAATATGAGTATTATTTATGCATTAGCTCCAATTATAATTGTCCTGTTGTCTTCGGTGTATTTTAAGGAAAGGTTAAAGTTAATTCAGCATTTCGGTATATGGATTAGTTTTGGAGGAGTAGCCTTTGTGATATTTAAGGCTGATATTGAAAATTTATTAAGTTTAGTCTTTACCTATGGAGATTTGTGGATGCTTATATCTGCAACCAGTTGGGCAGTTTTCTCTATCAGTCTAATTCATCGCAAGAGTCAATTTTCTATTCTTGCAAGGTTTACTTTAATGAGCTTTATGGGAGCTGTATTTCTTTTACCTTTTCTTATAATAGAAAATATTTATTTTATTCCTACAACTTACGATTTAGGATTTCTTTTTTTTGTATTACTAGCAGCAGTATTTCCAGGCGTAATAGCATTTACTATGTACACTAAATTACAACAATTAATTGGAGCTTCTCTTGCGGGACTAACGGTATATTTAATGCCAATTTATGGATCAATATATGGCATGATTTTATTTGGGGAAAAGCTAGAAGTTTATCATTTTTATGGAGCTTTGCTGGTGTTAGTGGGAATTTATCTCGCAAATAAAAAATACTCTAAATGATTTTTTATAAAAAAATTCTAATTTTACTACTCATTTCTTATTTTGCTATCTGTCTATTTATGTTTTTGTTTCAGAGAACTTTTATGTACCATCCAGATATTAATAGCTATGACGACACAGGTATTCAGTTTGAGTTTAAAAAAGTTGAAATCTCTTCAACAGAAAATATTGTTCTAAATTCTTGGTATTCTTTTAAAAATTCAAACTACAAGACACTAGTTTTTTTTCACGGCAATGCTGGAAATCTTAATAATAGAATTTATAAACTTAACAAAATTAATCAATTAAACTTAAATTTTTTAATTATTTCTTGGAGGGGATTTAGCGGTAACCAAGGAAAACCAACAGAAGATGGATTATATCAAGATGCCAAAAGTTCAATACGTTGGTTAGAGCAGAAGGGTATAATAAAAACAAATATTATTCTTTATGGAGAATCTTTAGGAACAGGCGTAGCTTTAGAGCTTGCTAAAGATTCTAAATATGCAGGAATAATCTTGGAATCTCCCTACACTTCCATGGTGGCAATGGCGAAAAAGATTTATCCATTTCTTCCAGCGTCCATCCTTGTAAAAGATCGGTTTGAATCTCTTTCTAAAATTAAAAAAAATGTGTCTCCTATTCTAATCATGCATGGAGAAATGGACACACTTGTTCCAGCTCATATGGGGAAAACATTATTTCAAGAAGCAAATAATCCAAAGTATTCTTATTTTCCAAATTCTGATGATCATATGATGAAATACGATATAAAATTAGTATCCGTATTGAGAGATTTTATTAGCGCTCTTTAGATTTATTTTATCAGGGCCTGGCTATATTCTGAGGCAATAAATTGATTCAAATCTTCTTCTTTTTCTCCAACACCAATAGCAACAATTGGAATTTTAAATCGATCCGCTATGGCAACCAAAATACCACCTTTGGCAGTACCGTCTAGCTTGGTCATAACAATTCCAGTTAAAGGAGTAATCTTTTGAAATTCTTCAATTTGCGTAATAGCATTTTGTCCTGTCGTCGCATCTAAAACAATCCATGTTTCTTGCGGAGCATCAGGGTCAATTTTTTTTAGAACCCTTACAATCTTTGCAAATTCTTCCATCAAATTCTTTTTATTTTGAAGGCGTCCAGCAGTATCAATTATGCATAAATCTTTATTATTATTTTTTGCGTATTCAAGAGTCTTAAATGCTACAGAGGCAGGATCTGCACCAACTTCCGATTGAATCATCTCTGTATTATTTTTGTCACACCATACCTTAAGCTGGTCTATTGCAGCAGCTCTAAAAGTATCTGCAGCTCCAACAACAACTTTTTTATTATGATTTTTAAATAGTTTAGATAACTTTCCAATGGTGGTTGTTTTTCCAGTACCATTAACACCACATACAATAATTGTCTTAAAGTCCGATTCAGTGTTTACAATTTTTTTTTCGAGAGGTTGTAAAATTTTTATCACTTCTTCTGAAAAAATATTATAAAAGTTTTCTTTTTTTAGCTCTTCTTCAGAAAATTTTTTATTTGCTAAAATTAATTTAAACTTACTTGCAACATCAATTCCAAAATCACATTGAATCATAAAATCTTCAATCTCTTCTAATATTTTTTCATTAGGCTTAGACTTTAGAAAAATATTAGAGACACCCTCAGATATGTTTGATGAAGATTTAAACAACCCTTCTTTTAAATTTTTTAAGAATCCCATTTTTAGATACTAATATTAACTTCTTGGATATCAGAAACGGGCCCAGACATGTGTATGCGATTGTTTTTTTTCCAATCAATAGATAACTTTCCAGTTTGAAAATGTATATTAACAAGTCTTTCAGTAAGATTTTTTTTAGCAGAAGCCACAGCAGTAGCACATGCGCCAGTTCCACATGCTTTTGTTAGCCCTGCGCCGCGTTCCCACACATTCACTTTAATATTATTTTGATCTATGATTTTAGCGAATGTAACATTACACTTTTTGGGAAAAGTTTTATGATTTTCAATTTCAGGACCAATTATTTTTAATTTATCTGTTTCAATATCATTAAAGAAAATTATGTGTGGATTTCCCACACTCAGAGCATAACCATCAAAACTAGAATTGTCTTTAAGTGTTATACAAACGTTGGAAGGATCCATTTCTTCAGATAATGGAATTTTTTCCCAATCAAATATTGGCTCACCCATATCTATAGTTATATTTTTGTTTCCATTATCAATAGAATTTAAAATACCACTTTTGGTATTTATAGAAATTTTCTTTATTTTTTTTTCTTCCATTAGAAAGTGCGCCACACACCTACTCCCATTTCCGCAGGCCTCAGCTTCTTCACCGTCGGAATTATAAAATAAAATATTATGAGCAGAATCATTCCCAGATTCAATTATGATTAGTTGATCAAAACCAATATTATTTCTATTGGCCAAATGCCTAATCTGCACATTAGATAGAATGGTAGGCTTGGTTCTATTATCCAAAATTAGGAAATCATTGCCTAAGCCATTCATTGTATAACCTTTAAAATCCATAACTTTAGGTATTACTCCAGTTTTCTTGACATTTAAATTGTTACTATATAGCTTCTAAACACTTCCACAAATTATTACAATTTTGTGGTGTCCTCTTTGGAGGAGATCAACACTAGTCAGCGAGGATTCGCCCACTAGTGCCTTTTTTGTTGGGAGAAAGAAAGAAAATTATGTTTGAGAGTTTAACAGATAAGATTGAAAGTGCTTTTTCGTTTTTTAACCGAATAACACGACTAGACGAAAAGCAGGCTGACGAAGGATTGCGGAAGATTAGGCAAGCTTTACTGGAGTCAGATGTTTCTCTTTCTGTAGCTAAAGAATTTATTAATAATATTAAGCCTAAAATTGTCGGGCAAGAAGTTTTAAAATCTGTAACGCCTGGACAAATGATCGTCAAAATAGTTTTTGATGAATTGGTAAAAGTTCTTGGAGACGAAAAAAAAGAACTTAATTTAAAAGCAGTGCCCCCAATTAAAATTCTAGTAGTTGGTTTGCAAGGGTCTGGAAAAACCACGACATCTGCAAAGTTAGCTAAATATTTAGAAAAACAGTATTCAAAAAAAAGTATGTTAGTAAGTTTGGATATTTACCGACCAGCAGCACAAAGACAGCTGGAGGTACTCGGAAATAGCAATTCTATTAAAACACTTCCAATAATGGACGGACAGTTTCCTCTAGAAATATCTAAAAGAGCTATTAATGCAGCCTCTCTATCCGGAGAAGATGTAATCATTTTTGATACTGCAGGTAGAACTCAAATCGATCAACAAATGATGATGGAGTTAAAACAATTAGAAAACGATATTCAGCCAAGTGAAATTATATTAGTGGCCGACTCTTTAACAGGTCAAGATGCAGTCAATATTGCTTCTGAGTTTAAAAAAACTGTCTCCCTAAGTTCAATTATATTGACCAGAATTGATGGAGATGGAAAAGGTGGTGCTGCATTAAGTATGAAATCAACAACCGGATGTCCAATAAAATTTCTTGGAACTGGAGAGGGTATTGATGAAATGGAAGTGTTTCATCCAGATAGAATAGCCAATCGAATTTTGGGTATGGGGGATGTTGTTTCCCTTGTAGAAAAAGTTTCAGAGGGATTGGAAAAAGAAAAAATCGAAGAACTTGAAGAAAATTTTAAAAAAGGATCTTTTACTTTTAGTGACTACCTAAAACAAATTCAACAAATGAAAAAAGCAGGGGGTATGAGTGGGGTATTGAGTATGTTGCCCGGTGTTTCTAAAATTAAAAAACAAATGGAAGACTCTGATCTGGATGAAAGTTTGCTTGCAAAACAAGAAGCTATTATTTTATCTATGACAGAAAAGGAAAGAGATAACCCAAGAGTTATAGATGGTTCAAGAAAAAAAAGAATTGCAAATGGATCTGGCACAGACATTTCAATGGTAAATAAGCTTCTAAAGCAACATAAAATGATGACAACTATGATGAAAAAAATGTCAAAAGGCGGAAGAGGTGCTCTTGAGGGAATGGATAATGTTCCTCCTGAGTTATTCAATAATCTAAAATAGAAAGGAAACGTATGTTAAAAATAAGAATGTCCAGAGGAGGAGCTAAAAAAAGACCCTTCTATAAAATTGTAGTAGCCGATTCTCGAAGACCAAGAGACGGTAAATTTATCGAGAAAGTTGGTTTTTTTAATCCATTACTTCCCAAGGACAAAAAGGAAAGACTAAATCTTGATATCGAGAGAATAAAGTATTGGTTAGCACAAGGCGCACAACCGTCGGAAAGAATAGCAAGATTTTTAGGTCAAGCAGAAGTAATACCTATGCCGGCTCAAAGAAATAATCCGATTAAAGCTAAGCCAAAAAAGAAAGCTCAAGAAAAATTAAAAGCAGCAGCTGAAGCAAAAAAAGCAGCAGAAGCAGCACCAGCAGAGACTCCAGCAGCAGAAGCAGCACCAGCAGAGACTCCAGCAGCAGAAGCAGCACCAGCAGAGACTCCAGCAGCAGAAGCAGCACCAGCAGAGACTCCAGCAGCAGAAGCAGCACCAGCAGAGACTCCAGCAGCAGAAGCAGCACCAGCAGAGACTCCAGCAGCAGAAGCAGCACCAGCAGAGACTCCAGCAGCAGAAGCAGCACCAGCAACTGAGGAGGAAAAAAAATAAAGATATAATGTGGTCAGCTAAAATATTTACGCTTTATCCAGATTTTTTCCCAGGCTTACTTGATATGGGTATGTACAAGAGAGCTAGGGAAAAAAAAATTTGGAATTTAGAAACTATAAATATAAGAGACTACGCCATAGATAAGCATGGGTCTGTCGATGACAAACCTTTTGGCGGAGGTAGTGGTATGATAATGCGAGCAGATGTTATTAACAACTGTTTGGAAAAAAATCTAAATACCAATTCAACTATTTATCTATCTCCCAAAGGTAAAAAATTAACACAACAAATGGCAAAAAATTTTTCTTTAGAAAAAGGATTAAATATTTTATGTGGTCATTTTGAAGGTGTGGATCAGAGAGTAATTGATAAAAATAATATAGAAGAAATAAGCATTGGAGACTATATCCTGTCAGGAGGCGAAACAGCATCAGTTGTTTTGCTAGATAGTATTTTAAGATTATTGCCAGGTGTTTTAGGTGGGGAATCTTCCTTACGAGAAGAAAGTTTTAATGGACATTTATTAGAATATCCTCAGTATACGCAACCTAGAGAATGGGGGGGTCAAAAAGTTCCAGACGTTCTATTATCGGGAAACCATGCGGAAATAAAGCACTGGCGTTTAGAACAGTCCAGGGGTATAACACAGCGCCTAAGGCCAGATTTATGGCAAAAGTATAACAAAAATAAAAATTAAAATGAGTTTAGACATGAAAAACATTGAAGACATAAATAAAGAAGAGATTAAAAAATTATTAGCTAACAAATCAATTACAGACTTCAATCCTGGAGATACAGTAAAAGTAAATGTTAGGATAATTGAAGGTAAAAAACAAAGAATTCAGGCTTATGAAGGTGTTTGTATAGCAAAAAAAAATAGAGGAATTAATTCAGCTTTCACAGTTAGAAAAATTTCATTTGGAGAGGGTGTGGAAAGAGTATTCCAGCTTTACAGTCCAAACTTAGACTCTATTGAATTAATTCGTTCTGGAAAAGTTAGAAGAGCAAAGCTTTACTACTTAAGGGATAGAAAAGGTAAATCTGCTAGAATTAATGAGAAAATTAAAAAAAGATTGGTTTAGATCTTACTAAGAAGGAAGATAGCGTAAAAATTGAAGAGAGTATTAACGAAAAGTCTCAAGATAAAAAAGAAGATTTAAAAAAATAAGGTCTAATGCCCCAAACCCTATACGATAAAATTTTTGAAAGTCATCTAGTCCACAAACAAGATGACGGTACTTGTTTAATTTATATAGATAGACATCTTGTGCATGAAGTCACAAGCCCCCAAGCTTTCGAGGGACTGAGAATGAACAACAGAAAAGTTTTTTCTCCAGAATCAACTTTGGCAGTTGCGGATCATAACGTCCCTACTACAGACCGTTCAAAACCAATTGAGAATAAAGATTCTAAATTACAATATGAAACTTTAGAAAAAAATTGCAAAGATTTTGGTCTTAATTTTTTTGCTCTTAATGATATTAGACAGGGCATTGTTCATGTTATTGGTCCTGAGCAGGGTTTTACACAGCCCGGAATGACCATTGTATGTGGTGATAGTCATACAGCTACCCACGGAGCTTTCGGAGCCATAGCAGCTGGCATAGGCACTTCAGAAGTTGAGCACGTTTTAGCTACTCAAACGCTATTACAAAGTAAGCTTAAAAATATGAAAATTGAGGTTAATGGAAAACTATCTACCGGAGTAACCGCTAAAGATATTATTTTGACAGTTATTGGAATTTTAGGAACAGCTGGAGGAGGAGGATATGCCCTTGAATTTTCTGGAGAAGTTATAAAAAGTCTTACTATGGAAGAAAGAATGACGGTTTGCAATATGGCAATTGAAGCCGGTTCAAGAGTTGGGATTATAGAACCCGATGAAAAAACATTTGAATTTTTAAAAGGAAAACCTATGGCCCCAAAAGGTGAACAATGGGACAAAGCGATGGAACATTGGGTTACTTTGAAATCAGACCCAGATGCAAAATATGATAAAACTATTACATTAAAAGGCGAAGAAATTGTTCCTTCAGTTACATGGGGTACAAGTCCCGAAGATGTTTTGCCAATTAACGCAAGCATCCCCAGTCTAGATGAAATTCATGATAAAGATAAAAAACAAGCTGTAATAAGATCCTTAGAATACATGGGTCTCAATCCCAAGGATAAATTAGAAGATATTTCTATTGATAAAGTATTTATTGGATCCTGCACCAATGGAAGAATTGAAGATTTAAGAGCAGCAGCAAGCATACTAAAAGGCAACAAGGTTTCAAAAAATGTTACTGGTTATGTTGTTCCAGGATCAGGATTAGTAAAAAAGCAAGCTGAAGAAGAGGGTTTGGATAAAGTGTTTATTGATGCAGGTTTGGAGTGGAGAGAGGCAGGATGTTCTATGTGTTTAGGGATGAATCCGGACCAGCTTAAACCAAAAGAAAGATGCGCATCTACTTCAAATAGAAATTTTGAAGGAAGGCAAGGCATGGATGGTAGAACTCATTTAATGAGTCCTGCTATGGCAGCTGCAGCTGCAATTGAAGGAAAACTTGCAGATGTTAGAAAGTTTTTATAATGGAAAAGTTTAAAAATATAAAAAGTATACCAGCGTACTTACCTATTGTTAATGTGGATACAGACATGATTATTCCAAAACAATTTCTCAAAACAATTAAAAGAACAGGACTTGGTGTAAGTCTGTTTTTTGAAATGAGATATGACAAACAAACACACGAGCCTATTAAAGATTTTGTTTTAAATGTTGACCCGTACACTAGTTCAAAAATTCTTATTGGAGAAAATAATTTTGGATGTGGATCTTCAAGGGAGCATGCTCCGTGGGCGCTGTTAGATTTTGGAATTAAAGTAATTGTAGCCCCAAGCTTTGCAGATATTTTTTATAACAATTGTTTTAAAAACGGAATCTTACCAATTTCTTTGCCAGAAGAAAAGATAAAGGAATTGTCAAAATTTTCATTAGAAAAAAAAGAAATAGAAGTTAATTTAGAAGAACAAAAAATTACAAAAGGTGACAACCAACCTATTGAATTTGAAGTAGAACAATTTAGGAAAGAGTGCCTAATCAATGGCTATGATGACATTGCTTTAACTTTAAAAAAACAAACTCACATAGATAGTTTCATAGAAAAACAAAAATCCAAAACACCTTGGCATTTTTAAATGGCTAAAAAAGATATTTTGTTATTAGCCGGTGACGGCATTGGACCTGAAATAATGAAAGAAGCTAAAAAAATAATTAGCTGGTTCAATAAAAATAAAAAATTAGAGATTGAAATATCAGAAGAATTAGCTGGAGGAATTTCTTATGATGAAAATGGGACTCCTCTAACAGATCAGGTTTTGTATAAAGCCATGGATAGCGACGCAGTCCTTTTGGGAGCTGTAGGTGGCCCTAAATGGGATAATCTTGAATTTTCAAAAAAACCAGAAAGAGCACTTCTTAGATTGAGAAAAGAAATGAGATTATTTGCGAATTTAAGACCAGCTATTTGTTTTTCTGAACTCGTAAGCGCATCTAGTTTAAAAGCAGAAATTATATCCGACCTGGACATCCTGATAGTCAGAGAGCTTACAGGAGGAATTTACTTTGGAGAACCAAGGGGAATCGAGCCAATTGAAAATGGAGAAAGAAAAGGTGTGAATACCCACACGTACACTACTAAAGAAATTAAAAGAGTCGCCAAAGTTGCTTTTGATTTGGCCCTAAAGAGAGGTAAAAAAGTTACTTCAGCTGACAAATCTAATGTAATGGAAGCAGGACAGCTGTGGAAAGAGGAAGTTCAGGCTCTCTACGATGAAAATAAAGCCTATAAAGAGATTGAGTTAAGTCATATGCTAGCAGATAATTGTGCTATGCAATTAGTAAGAAATCCAAAACAGTTTGATGTTATCGTAACAGATAATTTGTTTGGAGACATGCTATCCGACGAAGCTGCAATGTTAACAGGGTCTCTGGGTATGTTGCCATCTGCATCTCTTAGCGAAAAAGACAAAAATGGAAGAATTCGATCAATGTATGAACCTTGTCATGGATCGGCACCTGATATTGCTGGAAAAGGAATAGCCAATCCAATCGCAATGATATTAAGTTTTGCTATGGCTTTAAAATATTCATTAAATTTTGATAAAGAATCTGAGTTATTAGAATCTGCTATTAAACTTGTATTAAAAGATGGTTTAAGAACAGCTGATATTATGGAAGACGGAAAAAAAAATGTATCAACTTCAGATATGGGTGATGCGATAGTTGCAAAATTAGAACTTCAAAAATGAAATTAAATATAGCAATTGCTGGAGCAACGGGAAACGTTGGTAGGAAAATAATAGAAGTTTTAGAAAAAAAAAATTTCCCCGTTGATAATCTTTATCTATTGGCATCCAAAAATAGTGAAGGTAAAAAAGTCAAATTTTTTAAGAAAGAAATTGTAGTAGAAGATTTAACTAATTTTGATTTTTCCAAAGCTGCCATTACTTTTTTTTGTTGTGGATCGGAAATGAGCAAAGAGTGGGCTCCTATAGCTGCAAAAAAATCTATAGTTATTGACAATTCTAGCTTATTTAGAATGGATCAGGAGATACCCCTGATAGTTCCAGAGGTGAATGCTGATGATATTATGCAGTTTAAAAATAAAAATATAATTGCGAATCCAAATTGTTCTACAGCCCAATTGGTGGTTGCGCTGAAACCACTGCATGATTTGCTAAGTATTGAAAGAGTGGTTGTCTCAACTTATCAGTCTGTATCTGGAGCTGGCAAAGACCCTATGAATGAATTAGCAAAGCAGACCAAACAATTTTTAAATAAGGAAAAAATTATTTCAGAAAATTTTACAAAACAAATAGCATTTAATGTTATTCCCCACATAGATGAATTCACAGATGAGGGCTATACAAAAGAAGAATTGAAAATGGTAAATGAAACCCAAAAAATTCTAAGCGATAAAATTAAATTGACAGCAACCTGCGTTCGCGTTCCAGTTTTAGTCTCTCACTGCGAATCTGTAAATATTCAATTCGAAAGATCATTTACTTTAGATCAAATTTACTCAACTTTATCATCTGCCAAGGGTTGCAAAGTTATAGATGAAAGGAAAAACGGAGGATATATTACTCCTATTGAAGCCGAAGGTCAGTTTGATACTTACATCTCTAGGATTAGAATAGATTCAACCCAAAAAAATTGTTTGAATATGTGGGTTGTGTCAGATAATTTATTAAAAGGAGCGGCATTAAATGCAGTTCAAATCGCAGAAACATTAGTAGATAAACAATTAATCTAAATGGATGATTTAAACAAAAATAGACCGCTATCGCCTCATCTGCAGGTTTATAAGTGGCAATTATCTTCTCTTCTTTCTATTACTCACCGCTTAACATCAATCATAAACACAGCTGGCATAACCCTTATTTGTTTTTGGATACTCTCGTTATCCATGGGTGAGAATTGTTATAAATATTTTACAATGTTTTCTTCAAGCATCGTAGGGAAATTTATTTTAGTCGGTTTTACCTGGTCATTTTGCTACCATTTGCTAAATGGTTTAAGGCATTTGTTTTGGGATATGGGCTATGGATATGAAATTAAGACTGCGAACTTCTCAGGAATTTTTGTTTTAACAAGTTCTTTCTTATTAACTATAATATTATGGGTTGTATCATGAGAAATATTGCAGTTACCAAGTGGATTTTACAAAGAGTTACAGCAGTTATCCTTTTGCCTTTGCTTATTTGGTTTTTATCAGTCTTTATCGGTTTAGTTCAAAAAGATTTCACAACGGTTATAATTTTTTTTGAAAACAATATTAATTTTTCTTTTTCAGTAGTTTTTTTAGTTTTAGTGTTTTCTCATATGAAGATTGGAATGGGAGAAATATTTGAAGATTATATACAAGATAGCCGATACAAAAGTGTCGCAAATTTAATAATTTCTATCTTCGCTACTGTTCTTCCTTTAATAACTATTGTATCTTTAATCTTAATTAAATTTAATTAAATTATGAGCAAATACGAAATTATTGACCATGAATATGACGCTATTGTAGTTGGCGCAGGTGGCTCAGGCTTAAGAGCAGCTGTTGGACTGTCTGAGGCAGGTTTAAAAACTGCATGCATATCAAAAGTTTTTCCAACTAGAAGTCACACAGCTGCAGCTCAAGGAGGAATATCTGCTGCATTAGGAAATATGGGTGAAGACGATTGGCGATGGCACATGTACGATACAGTTAAAGGTGCAGATTGGCTTGGAGATCAAGATTCGATTGAATTTTTATGTAAAGAAGCACCCAAAGCGGTTATTGAATTAGAAAAGTATGGTGTGGCTTTTAGCAGAACAGAAGAAGGAAAAATTTATCAGAGACCTTTTGGTGGTATGACTAAAAATTATGGAAATGGTGTTATCCAAAGAACATGCGCAGCAGCAGATAGAACTGGTCATGCAATATTGCACACTCTTTATGGACAGGCTTTAAAAAAGAATACGGAGTTTTTTATTGAGTACTTTGCTTTAGATTTATTAATGCACAATGGTAAGTGCCATGGTGTTTTAGCATGGTCGTTGCAAGATGGAAAAATTCACAGATTCAGATCAAACATGACTATTCTTGCTACAGGAGGATATGGTCGAGCTTATTTTTCAGCTACTTCAGCCCACACTTGTACTGGAGACGGTGGAGGAATGGTTTTGAGAGCAGGATTACCACTGCAAGATATGGAGTTTATACAATTTCATCCCACAGGAATTTACGGTGCAGGCTGTTTGATTACCGAAGGAAGTAGAGGTGAGGGTGGTTTTTTAGTTAACTCTGAAGGGGAAAGATTTATGGAAAGGTATGCACCTTCCGCAAAAGATCTTGCTTCGCGAGATGTTGTTTCACGATCAATGACTGTAGAAATTAATGAAGGAAGAGGAGTTGGAAAAGATAAAGATCATATTTATCTTCATTTAAATCATATAGATCCAAAAACTTTACATGAACGACTTCCGGGAATTTCAGAGTCGGCAAAAGTATTTGCTGGAGTGGATGTTACTAAAGAGCCAATACCAGTCATGCCAACAGTTCATTATAACATGGGAGGAATTCCAACTAATTATCATGGAGAAGTTTTAACAAAAGACGCAGATGGATCTGAAACAATAGTAGACGGTTTAATGGCAATTGGTGAGGCAGCATGTGTCTCGGTTCATGGAGCAAATAGATTGGGATCCAACTCATTAATTGACTTAGTCGTTTTTGGAAAAGCTGCCTCAGTTCGTACAGCCCAAGTTGTTAAACCCAATTCTAAGCATGAAACTATTCCAGAATCAGAGACACAAAAATCCCTAGACCGATTTGATAAATTAAGAAATGCTAATGGAAGTACTCCTACGGCAGTTTTGAGAGATAAAATGCAAAGAACTATGCAAAGCAAATGTGCCGTTTTTAGAACAGACAAGACCTTAAAAGAAGGGCTTCATGACATACAGCAGCCTTGGGATGGAATGAAGGATATTCGCGTTCAGGATAAATCCTTAATATTTAACACGGACTTAGTAGAAGCTTTAGAGTTTGATAATTTAATTAGACAATCAATGGTTACAGTTTCTTCTGCAGAAAATAGAAAAGAAAGTAGGGGCGCACATTCAAGAGAAGACTTTAAAGATAGAGACGACCAAGAATGGATGAAGCATACACTAGCTTGGCAAAAATCAGACGGAAAAGTTGAAATTGATTATAGAGATGTCCATACTTACACGTTAAGTACAGACGTTCAATATTTTCCCCCTAAAAAAAGAGTTTACTAAATTATGGTACAATTTGCTTTACCAAAAAATTCAACGATAGAAAAAGGTAAGCATTTCTCTTCCGATTCTAAATCAAAAAATTTGAAAAAAATTAATGTATATCGATGGAATCCAGAAGATACTAAAAATCCTAGAGTAGATTCTTACGAAGTTGCTATGGACGAATGTGGTCCAATGGTTTTAGACGTTCTGATAAAAATTAAAAATGAAATTGATTCTACTGTAACCTTTAGAAGATCTTGTAGAGAAGGAATTTGCGGAAGTTGTGCGATGAATATTGATGGCTCTAATACACTAGCTTGTTTAAAACCAGCAGAAGAGATTAGTGGGGATATAAATATTTATCCATTGCCACACATGCCAGTTATCAAAGATTTGGTTCCAGATTTAAAGCAACTATATAAGCAATATGAATCTATTGAGCCATGGATGCAATCAGAGACCACTGGAAAAGAAGCTGAAAAATTACAATCTATTGAAGATCGATCCAAAATAGATGGTTTGTATGAATGTATACTATGTGCTTGCTGCTCAACATCTTGCCCTAGCTATTGGTGGAATGGGGATAAATATTTGGGACCCGCAGTCCTCTTGCAAGCTTATAGATGGATTGTTGATAGTAGAGACGACGAAAGAAAAAAAAGATTAAAAAAAGTAGCGGATGAATTAAAACTATTTAGATGTCATACCATTATGAATTGCACCAATGCGTGCCCAAAAGGACTAAACCCAGCAAAAGCCATTGGTTCAATTAAAAAAATGTTAGTTTCTGTATAGTGGTAACTATCAAAAATCAATAAACCTTAAGTTTTCTTATTAAATTGACAGTTTAAAAACCAAGCTATACTTTCTTTTTTCTTATGAAAAAAATTCACCATTTTGTTAATGGCAAAGCATTTGAAGGAGATTCTAAAAAAACTTCCGATGTTTATGACCCTTCAATTGGAGAAGTAAGTGCCAAAGTCACTCTAGCCACAAAACAAGATGTAGATAAAGTTGTTGATATTGCTCATAGCGCATTTCACTCCTGGTCTAGCACGCCGGCATTACAAAGAGCTAGAATTTTATTTAAGTTTAAAGAGCTAATTGAAAAAAATTCTGATGAATTAACCAAAATAATAGTTGCAGAGCACGGAAAAGTTTATGACGATGCAAAAGGATCTCTTACCAGGGGTTTAGAAGTTGTTGAATTTGCCTGTGGCATCCCTCATCTATTAAAAGGAGAATTTACAGAAAACGTTGGTAGAGATGTTGATAGCTGGTCTATTCGGCAGTCACTTGGAGTATGTGCTGGAATAACACCTTTTAATTTCCCTGCAATGGTACCAATGTGGATGTTCCCTATTGCAATTGCATGTGGAAATACATTTATATTAAAACCATCCGAAAAGGATCCTTCATGTGCATTGATGTTAGCTAAGCTATTGACAGAGGCTGGCTTGCCCGATGGGGTTTTTAACGTTGTCAATGGAGACAAGGAAGCGGCAGATGCATTGCTAGAAAACAAAAAAATTAGTGCAATTAGCTTTGTAGGATCTACGCCAGTTGCAAAATATATTTATGAAAATGCTGCCAAGAATGAAAAAAGAGTTCAGGCATTAGGAGGAGCTAAAAATCATTGTGTGGTTATGCCAGATTCTGATTTAGATCAGGCAGTTAATGGATTAATGGGAGCTGCATACGGATCTGCAGGAGAAAGATGTATGGCTCAATCCGTTGCAGTAGCAGTAGGGGACATTGGAGATAAACTTGTTCAAAAACTATCTGAAAAAGTTAATGCATTAAAAGTAGGTCCTGGGATGGATTTGAATTCAGAAATGGGACCGCTTGTAACCAAGGAACATTTAGAAAAAGTAAAAAACTATGTTGATATTGGAGTAAAAGAAGGAGCAAAACTAGCTGTAGACGGAAGAAACTTGAAATTACAAGGTTATGAAAAGGGGTTTTATATAGGGGGCTGTTTATTTGATCATGTGACCGATCAAATGAGAATTTATAAAGAAGAGATCTTCGGACCTGTTCTTTCTATTGTCAGGGTTAAAGATTTCGAGAGTGCTGTAAAGCTAGTTAATAATCACGAATATGGAAATGGTGTTAGTTTATTCACAAGAGATGGAGATTCTGCTAGAACTTTTGTGAATAAAATACAGGTAGGAATGGTAGGTATCAATATACCCATTCCAATTCCTATGGCATTCCATAGCTTTGGAGGCTGGAAAAGGTCTTTATTTGGAGATCATCACATGCATGGCATGGAAGGTGTTCGATTTTACACCAAGTTAAAAACAGTTACATCTCGTTGGCCCTCAGGTATAAGGAGCAACCCAGAATTTACAATGCCAACTATGAAGTAACTATGAGTAGAAAAAAAATATCATTAATCGGTGCAGGACAAATTGGTGGAACATTAGCTCATTTGATTGCAACTAAAGAACTAGCGGACGTGGTACTTTTTGATGTAGCAGAAGGAGTTGCAAAAGGAAAAGCATTGGATATTGCTCAATCTCTTGCGGTCGATGGATCAAGTGTAAATTTAATTGGGACAGACAATTATGAAGATACTAAAAATTCAGATGTAATTATTATTACTGCTGGTGTTCCTAGAAAGCCAGGAATGACTCGTGACGATCTTTTAGGCATCAACTTAAAAATTATTAAACAAGTTGCAGAAGGAATAAAAAAAACTTCTCCAGAAGCCTTTGTGATTTGTATCACTAATCCTTTAGATGTTATTGTAATGGCATTGCAAAAATATTCAGGGCTCCCAAAGAATAAAGTAATTGGAATGGCTGGAATATTAGACACATCACGATTTAAAAGATTTTTATCTCAAGAACTAAAGGTTTCAATTAAAGATATCGATTCTTTTGTTCTGGGTGGTCACGGAGATACTATGGTTCCCATGCCTAACAGGACCATGGTTGGTAAAGAAAAATTATCAGATCTAGTCTCTAATGGAAAAATATCTCAAGAAAAGTTAAATGAAATAGTAGACAGAACGAGAAATGGTGGAGCAGAGATTGTAAAATTTTTAAAAACTGGATCTGCATTTTACGCCCCAGCTGCGGCAGGAGTTCAAATGGCAGAGTCTTATTTAAAGAATGAAAAGAAAACCCTTCCTTGTGCTGCATATTTAGATGGAGAATATGGCATCAAAGAATTATATGTTGGAGTTCCCGTAGTGATTGGATCACAAGGTATAGAAAAAGTAATTGAACTAGAGCTTGATGAAGAAGAAAAAAAATATTTTGATATTTCTATTGCAGCCGTTAAAGATCTCTTCGAGGCAGCTAAAAAAATTGATCCTAGCCTGTCATAAATAAAGAATGTTTAGTATTGGTAAAAAAAAATTAATTAAAACTATTAAAATTGACAGCTTAGAAACCAAGTTGTAGTTTCAGATTTCTTATGAACATTCACGAGCATCAAGCCAAGGACATTCTAAAAAAATTTGGAGCAGAAGTTCCCAATGGAGAGCCCATTTTTTCACTAGACGAAATAGATGAAAAGTTTAAAAAAATAAAAACAGATAAAGTTGTCCTTAAAGCCCAAATCCATGCTGGAGGAAGAGGTAAAGCAGGTGGGGTTAAAATTGTTGATAATCTTGAACAATTAAAGGAAGAGGCTAAAAATTTACTAGGGAAAGTTCTTGTCACTCATCAAACAGGGCCCCAGGGTAGGGAAGTAAAAAGACTG
Organism: Candidatus Pelagibacter sp. IMCC9063; assembly: GCF_000195085.1. Classification (NCBI taxonomy): domain Bacteria; kingdom Pseudomonadati; phylum Pseudomonadota; class Alphaproteobacteria; order Candidatus Pelagibacterales; family Candidatus Pelagibacteraceae; genus Candidatus Pelagibacter; species Candidatus Pelagibacter sp. IMCC9063. The sequence continues at coordinate 429,265 of NC_015380.1, forward strand.
TATATTGAAGAGGCTTCAGATATTTCAAAAGAATTCTACCTATCTTGTCTTGTAGATCGTGCAAGTTCTAAAATTGCTTTTATTTCAAGCGCTGAGGGAGGAATGGATATAGAAGAAGTTGCTAACAAAACTCCAGAAAAAATTACCACTACTCGTGTTAGTCTTTCTAAAGGATTAACAAAAGAAGACATAACACAAGTATTAAAGCCATATCAGCTTCCTTCAGAATCTATCGAGCAAGCTGAAAAACTTATTCAATCTATTTTTAAGGCTTTGCTAAATACAGACGCAAACTTAATTGAAGTAAATCCTTTAATTCTAACAAAAGAAAATCAAGTATTGTGTCTTGATGCAAAAATTAATTTTGATGCAAATGCATTATATCGTCATCCAGACATTTTGGAATTAAGAGATTTTGATGAAGAAGATCCTGCAGAAATAGAAGCAAGTAAATATGATTTGGCCTACATCAAATTAGATGGAGAAATTGGTTGTATGGTAAATGGCGCAGGACTTGCCATGGCTACTATGGATATTATTAAGCTTTATGGTTCAGAGCCTGCAAACTTTTTAGATGTAGGAGGAGGAGCAACTAAAGAAAAAGTGTCGGCAGCTTTTAATATTATTTTATCTGATAAAAACGTTAAAGGTATTTTGATTAATATTTTTGGAGGAATAATGAGGTGTGATGTAATTGCCGAAGGTGTCATTGCAGCCGCAAAAGAAACAAATCTTTCTGTACCTTTAGTTGTTAGACTTGCCGGAACTAAATTTGAAGAAGGAAAAAAAATATTAGAACAGTCAGGATTAAAAATTATTCCTGCAAATGACTTGTCAGAGGCTGCTCAAAAAATAGTTGAGGCAATAAAATAAATATGTCTGTTTTAATTAATAAAGATACAAAAGTTATCTGCCAAGGTTTCACAGGCACTCACGGTACGTTCCATTCAGAACAGGCTATTGAATACGGAACTAATCTAGTAGGCGGTGTTACCCCTAATAAGGGTGGACAAACTCATTTAGGAAAACCAGTTTTTAATACTGTAGAAGAGGCAGTTAACCAGACGAAAGCTGATGCAACAATGATTTATGTGCCAGCTAAATTTGCTGCTGCAGCCATCATAGAAGCTATAGAATGTGAAATGCCTTTGATTGCTTGTATTACTGAAGGAATTCCAATTCTAGACATGATTAAAGTTAAAGAAAAATTAAAAGGATCAAAATCAAGATTGATAGGGCCAAATTGCCCCGGAATCATTACTCCTGAAGAATGTAAAATTGGTATTATGCCAGGTCATATTCACAAAAAAGGTTCGGTTGGTATTGTTTCTCGATCTGGAACTCTTACATATGAGGCCGTTGCCCAGACCACTGCAATTGGTTTAGGACAATCTACATGTATTGGTATAGGCGGCGATCCAGTAAATGGAACAAATTTTATAGACTGTTTGGAGCTATTTTTAAATGATGAAAAAACAGAATCTATAATCATGATTGGTGAAATAGGCGGAGACGATGAAGAGCAAGCAGCTCAATTTATTAAAGATTCTAAGATTAAAAAGCCAACAGTGGGTTTTATTGCAGGATTAACAGCACCCCCAGGAAGAAGAATGGGTCATGCAGGAGCTATTATTGCTGGCGGAAAAGGTGGAGCACAAGATAAAATAGAAAAAATGAAATCTTGTGGAATTACTGTGACAGAGTCACCAGCTGATATTGGAAAAACATTAAAGACTAAATTACAAGGGTAATATATATTTAGACTACAAAATGTCATCTTCTAAAAACAAAATATTCCAAACAACATCTTTCCTATCTGGCATGAATTCATCTTATATAGACGATCTGTATGAGAAATATGTAAAAGATCCACAATCTATCGAAGAAAGCTGGAGAGATTTTTTTTTCGGTTTGGCAGAAAAAAAAGAGTTAATACAAAAAGAAAAAGATGGTGCGTCTTGGTCACCTCAAAAGTTAAGAAATAAACATAATGAAGATCTAGATTCTTATGAAAAACTTTTACCAAAAATCAATGTTACAGAAGTACAAAATGAAATTATCAAAGAAGCTCCAAAGATTGTAAAAAAAGAATCCACTGAAGATGTAGAAACAGCCACTAAAGACTCGGTAAGAGCAATTATGATGATTAGAGCTTTTAGAATTAGGGGTCATTTGATTGCAGACCTAGACCCTCTTAAATTATTTGAAAATAAAGATCATCCTGAATTAAATCCAGAAACATATGGTTTTACAAAAAAAGATAATAATAAAAAAATATTTTTAGACAATGTTCTTGGACTTAAATACGCAACAATAGACGAAATTTTAGAGATCTTAAAAAGAACCTATTGTTCTAAAGTAGGTGTTGAATTTATGCACATGGAAGACCCAAGTGAAAAGAGTTGGGTTCAAGAGAGAATTGAAGGTAAGGAAAAAGAAATCTCTTTCACCCCAGAAGGAAAAAAAGCCATGTTAAATAGGGTATTAGAGGCAGAAGGTTTCGAAAAATATTTACATACAAAATATGTCGGTACAAAAAGATTTGGCTTAGATGGATGCGAATCTTTAATACCAGCGATGGAACAAATTATTAAATTAGGAGGTTCGCTAGGAGTAAAAGAGGTTAAAATTGGAATGCCTCACAGGGGGAGGCTTAATATTCTAACAAATGTAATACAAAAGCCTTTAAAAAAAATATTTAAGGAGTTTGCAGGAGAACCAGGACCTGCAGATATAGGTGTTTCAGGAGATGTAAAATATCATTTAGGAGCATCCGCAGATAGAGAGTTTGACGGTAACTCAGTGCACGTTAGCTTGACTGCCAACCCCTCTCACTTAGAGGCAGTTAATCCAGTTGTATTAGGGCAAACTAGAGCTAAACAATTTTTTCACAAAGATATAAAAAGAGACAAGGTAATTCCTATATTGCTTCATGGGGATGCTGCTTTTGCAGGACAGGGAGTAGTCGCAGAATGTTTTGCAATGTCAGGAGTTCCTGGCCACAATATTGGTGGAACTATACATATTATTGTTAATAATCAAATAGGATTTACTACAACACCCTCTTTTGCCAGATCATCACCTTACCCTTCTGAAGTAGCAAAAATGGTTCAGGCTCCTATTTTTCATGTAAATGGAGATGACGTGGAAGCAGTTGTATATGTAACAAAAGTTGCAACTGAGTATAGACAAAAATTTAAAAGAGATGTTGTAATAGATATTTTTTGTTACAGAAGGTTTGGTCACAACGAGGGTGATGAACCTTCATTCACGCAGCCCTTAATGTACCAAAAAATCAAAAATCACCCTTCCATTTTGACTGCTTATTCAAAGCAATTAATTGAAGAGGGATTGTTTACTAAAGAGCAAATTGAAAAACAAAAATCTGATTATAAAAAAAAATTAGATAAAGAGTTCGAAGAATCTAAAAAATATATTAGTAATGAACATGATTGGTTTACTGGAACCTGGTCTAAATTTTCTACTGAAAAAGGTTCAGATAGAAGAGGGGTTACAGCAGTAGACTTAAAAATAATTAAAAAAATAGGAACTAAGCTTACTTCACTTCCTAATGATTTTAATACCCACCCTACTATTAATAGAATTTTTGAAGCAAAGAAAAAAATGTTCGAAAGTGGAAAAGGCTTTGATTGGAGTACGGCTGAGAGCTTAGCTTTCGCAACACTATTAGAAGAAGGATATCCAGTAAGATTAGTAGGGCAAGATTCTGTTCGTGGAACTTTTAGCCAGAGACATGCTGGACTTACAGATCAAAATACAGGTGAAAAATACTTTCCTTTAAAAAATTTAAGTAAAAAACAAGCCAATGTAGAAATCGTAGATAGCTTACTTTCGGAAATGGGAGTTTTAGGATTTGAATATGGATACTCGTTAGTTGAACCAAATGCTTTAGTGGCATGGGAAGCTCAATTTGGAGATTTTGCAAATGGTGCACAAATTATATTTGATCAATTTATAAGCTCCGGAGAAAAAAAATGGACACGAGCAAGTGGATTAGTAATGTTATTGCCTCATGGTTATGAAGGTCAAGGTCCAGAACATTCATCAGCAAGAATCGAAAGATACCTTCAATCTTGTGCGCAAGAAAATTTACAAATAGTTAACTGCACAACTCCAGCAAATTACTTCCATGTTTTGAGAAGACAAATTCACAGGTCATTTAGAAAACCTCTAATCATTTTTACTCCTAAATCTTTATTGAGACATAAGAAATGTATTTCAGAAATAGAGGACTTTTCAAACAAGAATTCTTTCCACAGAGTTCTGCCAGACCATGCTGAAAATCCACAGCATAAGTTAATTAAACTAGCTCCAGATAAGGAAATTAAAAGAATTGTGATTTGTTCAGGTAAAGTTTATTTTGATCTTTTGGAAAAAAGACAAGAAATTAGAGAAAAAAGAGTGCAACTTGTCAGAATTGAACAAATATATCCTTTTCCTGCAAAAACTTTAGCTAAGCTTATAAAAAGGTTTGTAAATGCAGAGGAATATATTTGGTGTCAGGAAGAGCCGCAAAATATGGGGTGCTGGAACACAGTTGAAAGATATATTAATTGGACATTAAATCATATTAAATCAAAGGCAAAAAATATAAAATACATTGGTAGAGGTCCAATGGCCTCAACAGCCACTGGTTATTTAAAAAAACATGTTGCCCAACAACAGGAAATTGTTACAAAAGCGTTAACTATAAATGGCTGACAAAATTACTGTACCAACACTAGGAGAATCTTTAACTGAAGCAACTGTTGCAAAGTGGTTGAAAAAAGTAGGTGATAGTGTTCAAGAAGATGAAGAGATTGTTTCCTTAGAAACTGACAAGGTAAGTATTGATGTTACGGCTCCAAAATCTGGAATTTTGTCGGAAATTGTTGCTAAAGATGGAGCTACAGTTGAGGTAGGAGCACACCTTGGCTCTATAGATGCTTCAGCCTCACCTGCCAAAAAGAAAGAAGTGCAGCAAGATAAACAAGAAACAACAGTGGTTGAGATTAAAAAAGAAGAAAATATTTTAGAGAAAAAAATAGATAATCAAAACAAAAAGAAAGAATTGTCTCCATCTGTAAAACGTATAATTAATGAAAAAAATATTAATATAGAAAGTGTTGATGGGACAGGAAAAGATGGAAGAATTTTAAAAGGTGATTTGATAGGACTTATGGGATTTAGTCCTGCACCCAACACAAAAAAAATTGAAATCGGAGAAGAGGAAAGAGTTAAAATGACTCGTCTTAGGTCGACAATCGCAAAAAGATTGAAAGAAGCTCAGAATAACGCAGCAATTTTAACTACCTTTAATGAAATTGACATGTCCATGATCATTCAAATTAGAAAAGATAACAAAGATGAGTTTGAAAAAAGATATGGAACTAAACTTGGCTTTATGTCTTTTTTTGTAAAAGCGTGCGTTAATGCTTTGCAAACGTATCCTTCTGTAAATGCCGAAGTTCAGGGAGAAGAAATTGTTTATAAAAACTATTATAATATTGGAGTTGCAGTAGGGACAGAGAAGGGTTTGGTCGTACCTGTTCTGGGAAATGCAGATGAACTTTCATTTGCCGAAATTGAAAAAGAGATTATCACTCTTGGAACAAAAGCTAAAAACAACCAATTATCTATTGAAGAATTGCAGGGTGGAACATTTACAATCACAAATGGAGGTATATATGGATCTATGCTTTCTACTCCAATAATTAATCCTCCTCAATCTGGGGTTTTGGGTATGCACAATATCGTTCAAAGGGCTGTGGTAATAAATGGAAAAATTGAAATTAGACCCATTATGTATCTTGCTCTTTCATACGATCATAGAATTATCGATGGTAAAGAGGCGGTGTCTTTTTTAGTAAGAGTAAAAGAAATATTAGAAGATCCTAGAAGATTATTTTTAAACTTATAAATTAATATGGAAGAATTTGATGTTGTAGTTATTGGTGGAGGCCCGGGAGGGTATGTTTGTGCAATAAGATCTGCACAACTTGGAAATAAAACAGCCTGCATAGAATCTCGTGGAGCTTTAGGTGGAACCTGTTTAAATGTTGGATGCATTCCCTCTAAGTCGTTGCTACATGCTTCTGAGATGTATCATAAAGCTAAAAATGAATTTAAAACTATAGGTATTAATACTGGAGACCTTTCATTAGATCTTGACAAAATGATGGGACATAAGGAAAAATCAGTTGATGGCCTAACCAAGGGAATAGAATTCTTATTTAAAAAAAATAAAGTTAGTTATTTAAAAGGACATGGAAGCTTTAAAGATAAAAACACTTTAACAATCAAGGATGCTTCTGGTTCAACACAAGAGATCAAAGCTAAGAATATTGTGATTGCCACGGGCTCCTCTGTGCTTTCTTTGCCTAATATAGAAATCGATGAAAGCTCAATAGTATCCTCAACAGGCGCCTTGTCTTTAAAGCAAGTTCCCAAAAAACTAATTATTATTGGAGGAGGTTATATTGGCTTGGAAATGGGCTCTGTCTGGTTACGATTAGGCTCAGATGTAGAAGTTATTGAGTACATGGATCACATTACACCAGGCATGGATAGAGAAGTTAGTGATAATTTTTTAAAAATATTAAAAAAACAAGGGATGAAATTTCACTTATCAACCAAAGTATTGGATGTGACAAAAAATTCAAATGGAGTAACAGTTTCAGTTGAGCATAACGGAGAAGCGTTAGAAATGACAAGTGATGTTGTTTTGATGTCAGTTGGTAGAAAACCAAATACGGATGGTCTAAATTTGGAAGCTGTAGGGATTAAAAAAGATCAAAAAGGTAGAGTTTTAATTGAAAAAAACCTTAAAACGAGTGTAGACAATGTGTTTGCAATTGGTGACGTTATAGAAGGTCCTATGTTGGCACATAAAGCTGAAGACGAGGGTATGGCTGTCGCTGAGTCCATCTCAGGAAAACATGGACATGTAAACTACGATGCAATACCCGGAGTTGTCTACACCTCTCCAGAAGTTGCGGCTGTGGGAAAGACAGAAGAGCAATTAAAAGAATCCGGGATAGAATATAATGTTGGAAAATTTCCTTTTATGGCAAATTCTCGAGCAAAAATTAATAATGATGCAGATGGATTTATTAAAATTTTAGCTGATAAAAGCACAGATAAAATTTTGGGTGTTCACATGATAGGGCCAGACGTTGGCACTATGATTGCAGAAGTGGTTTTAGCAATGGAATTTGGAGCAAGTGCAGAAGATATAGCTAGAACATGCCATGCCCACCCGACTCTTTCAGAGGCTGTAAAAGAAGCGGCTCTAGCAGTAGATAAAAGAGCTATACATTTTTAACTAATTTGTTTCCCGCTTTTTTTCCAGTCAGATAAAAAAGATTCTAAACCTTTGTCTGTTAGTTCGTGACGGTATAGATCCCCAAATATCTTGGGAGGTATCGTTATTATGTCAGCCCCAATTTGCATTACTTGCTGTACGTGTTCTAATGACCGGATTGAAGCTGCTAAAATTTCTGTTTTAAAATTATAGTTTTTATAAATAGTTTTTATATCCTGGATCAGTTGCACCCCATTCTCACCAAGATCATCTAACCTTCCAATAAAAGGAGAAATAAAAGTTGCACCTGCTTTTGCTGCAAGTAATGCTTGAGATGGTGAAAAGCAAAGAGTGACATTTACTTTAAATTTTTTACTAGTTAAATATTTGCAAGCAATCAATCCATCTAAAGTTAAAGGAATCTTAATAACAATATTTTTTGCAATCTTTTGAAGTATTTTAGCTTCTTCAATCATTTTGTGTGTGTGTGTGGCAGTCACCTCTGCACTAATTGGTCCTTTAACTTCTGTAGCTATAGTCTTTAAAATCTTTTTGAAATCTCCTTCTTGTTTGGCAAGTAAAGAAGGGTTGGTGGTAATACCGTCTATGAGGCCACTTTTATTTATAAGCTTTATTTCACTTATATTAGATGAATCTAAAAAAATTTTCATAATACTGTAACTTATTATCTAAAAAGATATAAATCAATTTTTATATGAATATTAACATTCTATTACCAATTAAGTTTGATCAAGCATTTACATACTTATGTGATATTTCATTAAATCTTGAACAAGGGGATTATGTTTTAGTCCCTTTTCGGAATAAAGAAATTGTAGGAATTGTCTGGGAGAAGAATGTTCCTAACCCAAAAAAAATAAAACTAAAAAAAATTATCAAAAAAATTAATTTTCCTAAATTAACTAAAAACAACATTACTTTTATTAATAAGTTTTCCCAGTACAATATTTCTAGTTTAGGCATGACTCTTAAGCTTTTTTTATATGAAAAAGGCTTAGCTACAATATTAAAAAAAAAATTAGTGGTGATTATAATGAATATAAAATTCAAAATTTTAAAAAAAATAATCTAAGTGCTCTACAAACAAAATCATATCAAGAAGTCTCTCAAAATATAAACTTCTCAAGCTACTCAACCACCCTTGTTCATGGTGTTACAGGGTCCGGCAAAACCTTAATTTACTTTGAGATTATTAAGGAAGCGCTTAAGAAAAACAAGCAAGTCTTAGTATTATTGCCTGAAATTGCATTAACAAAACAAATAGCTGAGAGGTTCAAGGATTATTTTGATGCAGAGCCTGCACTTTGGCATTCAAGTATAGGTGAAAAAAAGAAAAAAAATATTTGGAAAGGTGTATCTGAAAATAAAATAAAATTAGTATTGGGAGCCAGATCATCTATCTTTTTACCTTTTCAAAATTTAAAATTAATTGTGATTGATGAGGAGCATGATTCTTCCTACAAGCAGGAAGAGGGAGTTTCATATAATGCTAGAGACATGTCAATCTTAAGAGCTTCGATTGAAAAATTTCCTATCTTATTAATTTCAGCCACCCCCTCTATTGAAAGTTATTATAATAGTAAAAATAAAAAATATTTTTACGTAAGTTTAACAGAGCGATATAAAAATATTTCATTACCTAATATTGAAATAGTTGATTTAATAAATGCTCCTGCTGATAAAGGAAAATTTATTTCTAATCAGCTCATTCCAAAATTAAAAAAAATTATTAAAGAAAAACAACAAGTGTTGTTTTTTTTAAATAGAAGAGGGCATTCTACATACATCATGTGTTATGAGTGTAAAAAAAGATTAGTTTGTCCGAATTGCTCAATAGGACTAGTTTTTCACCAAACTTCTAAAAAAGCGATATGTCATTACTGCGATTACAAAACAAGCTTAACCCAGAAATGCACCAATAATAAAGATTGTGAATTTACTTTTTATGGTCTTGGGATTGAAAGAGTATTTGAAGAAGTTCAATTAATTTTTCCTGAAATAAAAATACAAATTTTTTCTTCTGACTCTATAAATAATAACAAAAATTCTGAACAGATTATTAATGACATAGAAAAAAATAAGATTCCAATTTTAGTAGGTACACAACTAATTTCTAAAGGATTTCACTTTCCGAGCTTAAACTATATAGTTGTTATTAATTCTGATACCAATTTCTTAGGAAGTGACATAAGAGCCTCTGAAAAAAATTTTCAGTTATTGCAGCAGCTTTCTGGAAGGGCAGGCAGAGAAGAAAATAAAGCTAAAGTTTTTTTACAAACTAACGATCCTAATAATAAAATTCTCCACTCCCTGTCTAACAGTGACCCCAAAGTGTTTTACGAAGAAGAGCTTTTATTTAGAGAAAGGGCTTACTTGCCTCCATTTTCAAAACTTGTTTCTATAATTGTATCTGGAGCAAATCAGTTTGAAGTGGAAAAGATATCTAAGAAACTAAAGCAATCTTTTTTATTGCAAGAAAAAATAAAAATTTATGGGCCAGTAACAGCTCCAATATTTAAAATTCGTGGTAAATATAGAATGCGATTACTACTTAAATACGATGTTTCTCTGTTTCCTCAGAAATTTATCAAAAATTGGCTTGATATGAACATCGTCAGCAAAAATATAAAACTTGAGGTTGATGTAGATCCTGTCAGCTTCCTTTAAGTCGCCCAATTAGCCAAAATATCACACTTGATCGATATTTTTCATTGTGTTACGAACTCAGCATTAATTAAGGATAATCTTGGAAAATCAAGCTAACTCATTTTCAAACGTAACAGGTAGATACGCAAAATCCATCTTTCAATTGGCTAATGAAAAAAAAATAATGAATGAAGTTGAAAAAAATTTTTTACAGATTCACTTTTTATTTAATGATTCTAAAGATTTTGTAAAATTTGTTACCAATCCTACTATTCAAAAAAATACTAGGCTTAAAATCATTGAAAACCTATCAAGTAAATTAAATTTTAACAATTGTTTTACTAATTTTCTTAAGCTAATAAACGAAAAAGGTCGTTTTTTTTATTTAGAAAGAATAGTAAAAGATTTTTTTTCAATCCTATCTATTAGCAAGGGAGAGATATCTGCGGAATTAATTGTGGCTAATGAGATTTCTGAAGATAGGAAAAATGATATTAAGAAAGAGCTTTCTTTAATATATAAAAAAGATATGAAATTGAATTTTATAATTGATCCAAGCCTAATTTCAGGATCAATATTAAAAGTAGGTAGTAAAATGATAGATAGTTCAGCAAAAAGTAAATTTAACAGAATTTTAAACAATATTTAGGAGAAAATAATGGACATAAACCCTTCAGAAGTAACAAAAGTAATTAAAGAGCAAATTGAAAACTTTGGATCAGAAACAGAAGTTTCTGAGGTAGGACAAGTTCTTTCAGTTGGAGACGGAATTGCAAGAATTTTTGGATTAGATAATGTGGAAGCTGGAGAAATGGTAGAATTCTCTGAAGGCACTAAAGGCATGGCCTTAAATTTAGAAAATGACAATGTTGGGGTAGTTATTTTTGGAGACGATTCTAAAATTAAAGAAGGAGATATTGTTAAAAGAACAGGAAAGATTGTTGATGTTGCAGTTGGAAAATCACTTTTAGGAAGAGTTGTAGATGGATTAGGAAATCCTATAGATGGAAAAGGCCCAATTGATCCCAAGTCTGAAAGAAGAAGGGTGGATGTTAAGGCTCCAGGAATTATTGCAAGAAAATCAGTTCACGAGCCTATGCAGACTGGTCTTAAAGCAATTGATAGTTTAATTCCAATTGGAAGAGGACAAAGAGAGCTGATTATTGGAGACAGACAAACAGGAAAAACTGCTATTGCAATCGACACAATTATAAACCAAAAAGAAATAAACAAATCCGACGATGAGTCAAAAAAACTTTATTGTATTTACGTTGCTATCGGACAAAAAAGATCAACAGTAGCTCAAATAGTAAAAACTTTGGAAGAATCGGGAGCCTTGGAATACACCATCGTTGTAGCTGCAACTGCCTCAGATCCTGCACCACTTCAATTTTTAGCACCATATATAGGCTGTACTATGGGAGAATATTTTCGAGATAATGGGATGCATGGACTGATTGTGTATGATGACCTTTCAAAACAAGCTGTAGCTTATAGACAAATGTCTTTGTTATTAAGAAGACCTCCGGGACGTGAAGCTTTTCCAGGGGATGTATTTTATTTACATAGTAGACTATTGGAAAGAGCAGCAAAACTAAGTGAAGATCAGGGTGGTGGATCTCTTACAGCCTTGCCGATCATTGAAACGCAAGCAAGTGACGTTTCTGCTTATATTCCTACAAATGTTATTTCAATTACTGATGGACAGATATTTTTAGAAACCGAGTTATTTTTTAAAGGTGTTAGACCAGCAGTAAACGTCGGAATTTCCGTATCTCGAGTTGGATCTTCAGCACAAATTAAAGCAATGAAGCAAGTTGCAGGGTCTATCAAATTAGAGCTAGCTCAATATAGAGAAATGGCAGCATTTGCCCAGTTTGGTTCTGATTTAGATGCTTCTACTCAACAGCTATTAAACAGAGGAGCCAAGTTAACTGAACTTTTAAAACAAGGACAATACTCACCACTAAAAGTTGAAGAGCAGGTTATTTCTATTTTCTGCGGTGTTAGAGGGTATTTGGATAATATTGAGACTTCAAGAATTAAAGATTTTGAGAGTGGTTTACTAAGTCAAATAAAATCTGATTCTCCCGATATATTAGAAAATATAAATAAAACAGGAAAATTAGATGAGTCTAATGAAGCTAAATTAAAATCTTTTATAGAAAATTTCAAAAATAAATTCGAAAACTAAAAATTAATGGCAACTCTAAAAGACTTACGTAATAGAATTAAAAGCGTAAAATCTACACAGAAAATTACCAAGGCAATGAAAATGGTTGCTGCTGCTAAATTAAGAAAAGCTCAAGATAGAGCCGAAAAGGGAAGACCTTATTCAGACAAAATGAATAGTATCATTACTAATTTAAAAGCATCAATAGTAAATCCATCCTCTGCACCTAAGCTTTTAGTGGGCAATACAAAAAGTCATAAACATTTATGTGTAGTAATGACTGCAGATAGAGGTTTATGTGGTGGGTTTAATACTAACATATGCCGAAGAGCTCGAATATTTTTTAATGACATTATAAATTCAGGAAAAGAATTAAAAATTATTACTGTAGGTAGTAAAGGTAATGATCAACTAAAGAGAGTGTATGGAAAATATATCGTTGAAAAAATTAGTTTTAAAGATCTAAAAAAAATTACAATCAATGAATCAGATGAGATTACCACAAAAATTATAGACATGTTTAAAGAAGAAGAGTTTGACGTATGTACTATTTTTTATAGTAAGTTTAAAAGTGTCATTTCTCAGGATCCTCAGGCTCAACAAATTATTCCTATCCCATCAGAAGATACTTCAGAAGATGAGGTAAGCACTCAAACTCAGTATGACTATGAACCAGAAGAGGAAGAGATTTTGGAGAATTTGTTACCAAAAAACATTTCTACTCAAATATTTAAGGGTTTCTTAGAAAATGATGCTAGCGAACAGGGTTCAAGAATGTCTGCAATGGACAACGCGACAAGAAATGCAGGAGATTTAATTAACAAGTTAACTATAAACTACAATAGAAGTAGACAAGCAGTGATCACGAAAGAGTTGATTGAGATCATTTCAGGTGCTGAATCTTTGTAGACAATTAAGGAGAAAAAATGACGAATAAATTTGGAACAATTACTCAAGTTATCGGAGCAGTTGTAGATGTAAAGTTTGAAGAAAACTTACCTGAAATTTTAACAGCCTTAGAATGTGACAATTCTGGAATAAGATTAGTTTTAGAGGTAGCTCAGCATCTTGGAGAAAACACCGTAAGAACTATTGCTATGGATACCACAGAGGGTTTGAAGAGAGGAGACAAGGTGACAAACACAGGATCTTCTATTCGTGTTCCAGTTGGACCAGAAACTTTGGGAAGAATTATGAATGTTATTGGAGAGCCTATCGATGAAAGAGGACCCATTAAAACAAAAGAAAATTGGCCAATTCATAGGGCCGCACCTTCTTTTGTTGAGCAATCAACGGAAACAGAAGTGCTAGTTACAGGAATTAAGGTAGTTGATTTGTTAGCTCCCTATTCTAGAGGTGGAAAAATTGGATTATTTGGTGGAGCTGGAGTTGGAAAGACTGTTTTAATTATGGAATTAATTAATAATGTTGCAAAAGCTCATGGTGGTTATTCAGTGTTTGCTGGAGTTGGAGAACGAACTAGAGAAGGTAATGATCTTTATCATGAAATGATGGAATCTGGAGTTATTAAATTAGATGGTCCTGGATCAAAAGCTGCACTGGTGTATGGACAAATGAACGAACCTCCTGGAGCAAGAGCAAGAGTTGCTTTGTCAGGCTTGACTGTAGCAGAATATTTTAGGGATCAAGAAGGACAAGACGTTTTGTTTTTTGTTGATAATATTTTTAGATTTACGCAAGCAGGATCAGAAGTTTCTGCATTACTTGGAAGAATACCTTCAGCAGTGGGATATCAGCCTACATTAGCTACTGACATGGGTAACCTTCAAGAAAGAATAACAACTACAAACAAAGGATCAATTACTTCTGTGCAAGCTATTTATGTTCCTGCAGACGATCTTACAGATCCTGCTCCAGCAACATCTTTTGCTCACTTGGATGCTACTACAGTTTTATCTAGACAGATTGCAGAGCTTGGTATTTACCCAGCTGTGGATCCATTAGATTCTACATCAAGAATTTTAGATCCTAGAATTGTTGGTGATGAGCACTATAGGGTGGCGAGAGAAGTTCAAGAAATCTTACAAACCTATAAGTCTTTACAAGATATTATTGCTATTTTAGGTATGGATGAATTGTCAGAAGAAGACAAATTAGTAGTTGCTAGAGCTAGAAGAATACAAAGATTTTTATCTCAACCATTCTTTGTTGCAGAGGTATTTACAGGATCGCCTGGAAAATTAGTTGATTTAGAGTCAACGATTAAAGGTTTTGCTGCAATTTGTAAGGGTGAATATGACCATTTACCAGAAGCTGCTTTTTATATGGTAGGCACTATTGAAGAAGCAGTAGAAAAAGCTGATAAAATGGCAAAAGAATCTGCAGCATAATTATAAATGAGCGAGACAATCCAAGTTGATATTGTAACACCAGAAAAAAAAATTTTTTCAAAGGACAATGTTTTGTCTGCTAATGTTCCTGGGATTGAAGGTGATTTAGAAATATTAAGTAATCACATTCCTATTATTACTTTTTTAAAACCTGGAAGAATAAATATTGAAGTAGATGGATCCAAAAAATCTTTTTTTATTTCTGATGGAGTTTTAGAATTTAATAGCAACGTGTTAACTATTCTGGTTTCTGAGATATTCGATACTATGGCAATAGATAGCACAACTCTTGATTACTTAAGAAATAAGTCTAAAGAAAAATCTCAAAGACGAAATCAGACTGATAATGAAGCGTATTTATCTGGCAGATTTGAAGAAGAGGTCAGTCGATTATCTTCAGTTAAATAAAAGGCTTAAATTCTTTTGTTATTTCCTGGTAAAGATCTTTTTTAAAAGGGACTATCAAATTTTCTAGCTCTTCAACCAATACCCATTTCCAGTCTTTAAATTCGGGATTTTTTTGCTCTAAGTTAATTTCTTTATCTTCACCTAAAAATTTTACTAAAAACCAAGTTTGCTCTTGACCTTTAAATTTTCCTTTCCAAATTCTTTCCCTTATAGATTCAGGAAGGTCATATGTATATTGTTTTTTTGATTGTTTAATTATTTGAATAGAAGTTATGCCTGTTTCTTCTTGCAATTCTCTTTTTGCAGTTTCTAATACGTTCTCATTGCCATCAATACCACCTTGAGGCATTTGCCATGCAGATTGATTATCTAATCTTTTACCAACAAAAATTTTCTTTTCTTTGTTGAAAAGCATAATACCTACTCCTTTTCTATAAGGTAAATCTTTAATTGTGTTCATGCATCTTATTTTTGTAGAAGATTTAAAGCATAAACAAGCTGATTATCATTTTTGCCATCATTAATTTTAAAATTTTCTTTTTGTTCTTTGATTGTGATGTCTGGTTCTACTCCGATTTCAGAAATAGATTGTCCCGAAGGTAAATAATATTTTGCTATAGTAAGTCTCAAAGCTCCATTTTTTTTTAGGGGGATGATGGATTGAACAGAACCTTTTCCAAAGGTTTTTTCACCAAGCAATATTGCTCTTTTGTGGTCTTTCAGAGCTCCAGATACAATTTCTGACGCTGATGCTGAGCCTCGGTTAATCAGTACTATTAGAGGTTTTCTTTTTAATATATCGCCTTTTTTGGCCGTGTAAATTTTAATATCATTTTTATCTCTTCCTCTTGTAGAAACTATTTCTCCGCTATCTAAGAAAGCGTCTGTTATTTTAATGGCTTGGGATAAGAGCCCGCCAGGATTGTTACGAAGGTCTAAAATATAACCATTTAGATTTTTTTTGGATAGATCTTTAATTTTTTTTCTTAGTTGCTTAGAACTCTGTTGGTTAAACGCTCGCAATCTTATGTAGCCGACATTTTTCATTACGGACGATGAAATTTCTCTCACTTTTACATTGTCTCTAATGATAGTAAATTTCAAATCTTCATCTTCATCTAGGCGTCTAATCGTAATATCAATGGAAGTCCCTATTTTTCCACGCATTAGGTTTACAGCTTCTTGCAAAGTTAGACCCTTAACTTGATCTTCATCAATTTTAATTATGTAGTCTCCTGGCTTTACCCCAACCTCATCTGCAGGAGATCCTTCAATAGGAGTAATTACTTTTATAAATCCTGATTCCATAGTGATCTCAATACCCAAGCCACCAAACTCTCCTTTTGTCTCAATGTTCATATTCCTGAAACTTTCAGGATTCATATATGCGGAATAAGGATCGAGCGATTGAAGCATTCCATTAATAGCAGCATCAATCACCTTACTTTGGTCAACGTCTGTTACATATTCCTTGTTAATTTTTTCCAAGACATCACTAAATAAATCTAACTTTTCATAAAGAGGGTGTGTATTTTTAGAACTTGCACTAGGAACAAGCAAAACTAGAAATATTAAAATTAATCTTATAAAGAATCTCATATGTTTTAATATTTATGGTATGGATGATTAGTTATAATTGTAGCACATCTGTAAAATTGTTCACACAAAATTACTCTAGATAAAGAGTGTGGAAAAGTCATTTTACCTAAAGATATTTTTTCACATTTTCCTGTATTGACCGAAATTCCCTCTGGTTTTCCTATAAGAAGATATAATTCTTTACTGCCATTGTTTAATGTTTTCTGAATGTATTTTGAGAATTCTATACTAGAATATATTTTTCCAATTTCACTTAGGATTAATATTTTAGTGTTACTATTTTTATTGTTAATTATTTTGATAATTTCTTTTGATGTAGACTGTTTGATTGAAAAATTACTAAAACCACTTTGTTTTATAGAATTTATTCTTTGTTGGTAGAGCGTACATAATTCTTTCTCAGGACCTTTGTTAACTCGTCCTTCGCACAAAATTGTCACCTTCATTTAAATGGTAATATTTTGCTGAGGGAGTATGTCCTCCCACATTTTTTCAAGATTATACAAAGATCGTTTTTCTGGATGAAATATATGAACCACCACTTCTATTGCATCTAGCAGCTTCCAGTCATCACTTTCTTGCCCTTCAATATTACAACCTTTAATCCCAATATTTTTCAACTCTTGCGCGGTTATTTCTGTAATTGATTGTATGTGCCTAGAGGAAGTTCCGCTTGCTACAATCATATAATCAGCAATTGAACTCTTGTCTTTCAAGTCAATTGTAACAATATTTGTTGCCTTGTTGTCATCTAGTATTTTTTTAATTATTGATACTAAACTTGTTTTTTTTTCACTTACCATTTTAATAATTATTTATATAAACTAATTCTAAGTCTTGAAGAAGATACATTAATACCCTTGTTGTTAATATACACCCATTCCTTTTGTTTAGGGCCTATTTTAAGCAAAGTATCCAAGCTTATTTTTGTTTTTCTAAATTTTTTAGCTGCGGGAGAAGTTAGTGCGGGTTTTTTATAACCAATTCTATTCATGACTACCACAGTACATAAAGAAAATATTTTTTTATAATCTTTCCACTGATGTAGCCGAATCAAATTATCTGCCCCGATAATAAAAAACAAATTTGTTTTTTTAGTAATTTTCTTTTTTATTTTTCGTAGAATATTTATAGTAAGGTTAGAATTTTTAATATCACCTGTATTAAGTAATTTTATTTTTTTTTCACTCCTTGTCAGCTGCCTACATAGTGTTTTTCTTTTATTTTCATTATTATGTGGGCTTGTTTTTTTAAGAGGGTTTTGTTTGGTGATAGCCCAATACAAAAGCTTAAGATCCAACTTTTTAATAACTAGTTTGGATATATGCAAATGACCTTTGTGTGGTGGGTCAAAAGTTCCCCCTAAAATTCCTAAGTTATTTTGGATTCTTAGTTTCAAGCTCTGATTTGGCCTTTGCCTTTAACAATATATTTGTATGAGGTTAGCTGTTCTAATCCTACAGGCCCTCTTGGATGAAGTTTGTTTGTGGAAATTCCCACTTCAGCACCAAGACCGAATTCATATCCGTCTGCAAATTGGGTAGAAGTATTATGCATGACTATTGAACTGGTAACTTCATTTAAAAATTTTTGTGCACTTTGTTTGCTATTAGTAATAATAGATTCCGTATGGTTTGTTCCATATTTGTGAATATGTGAAATGGCTTCATCTATACTATCCACAACTTTTACTGAAATAATAGACTCTAAATATTCAGTCTTCCAGTCCATTTCTTTTGCAAGGCTAGCTTTAGCAAAGTGCTTCTTGACCATTTTATCACCTATAATTTTGCAACCACTTTTATGTAGCAAATTTAGAATAGGTAGCAAGTGTGTGCCCACAACTTTTTTATGGATCAATAAAGTTTCGACTGCTCCGCATATACTGGTTCTTCTAAGTTTTGCATTAAATACAACTTTCCTGGACATTTCTAAGCTAGCCTTTGAATCAACATATATATGACAAAGTCCCTCTAAGTGACCAATGACGGGAACTTTGGATAAATCTAATACTTTTTTAACAAGACTTTTCCCACCTCTTGGAACTATTACGTCGATGTAAGATCTCATATTGGATAATAAATAATCCACATAATCTCTATTGGTTTTATTTATAAGCTGAATGCAATCAGGATTGATTTTATTTTTTTTTAATATTTTTCTAAACAAATTGCATAAAATGGTATTGGAATAAAAAGCTTCTGTTCCGCCACGAAGAATAGCGCAGTTACCAGACTTAAAACAAAGAATAGAAACATCTGCAGTCACATTAGGTCTTGCCTCATAAATGACACCAATCACCCCAATTGGCATTGTTATTTTTTGGATAACAAGACCATTAGGTCGTTTAGTGGAGCTTATAATTTTATTAGTAGGATCTTTAAGTTTTATTACTTCTTTAATTGACTGAATGATACTTTCAATTCTATCATTATTTAAAATTGACCGTTCTATTATATTTGCTTTAATTTTTTTGATTTTAGCATTTTTAATATCTAACTCATTAGCCTTAAGAATTGCTTTTTTATTTTTTTTTATTTCACTAATATAATCTTTCAACACTTTATTTTTGCGGATTTCTGTTAAGTGCACTATCGTATTAGATGCTACTACAGCTTTTTTACCTAGTTGTTCTAAGTAGTTATTTTTTTTCATTCTTTTCTTCTCTTACTAAATTATCTATATGAATTACCTCTCCACGTGAAGAATATCCAAGTATTTTGTTTATCTGATCACTTTTAAGACCTTTAATTTTTTTAATATCACTATTAGAGTAAGAGGATACTCCTATTCCCAATTTTTTTTTATGATCGCCAAAAATAGATACCGTATCCCCTCTTTGAAAGGTACCATTGGTGTCTAGTATTCCTACTGGCAATAAACTTTTTCCATTAATGATAGCTCGAGCAGCTCCTTCATCTACAAAAATAGATCCTTTTGTTTTGATAGTCCCCATAATCCATCTTTTTTTTGCATTACGGGAATTTATCTTTGGAACGAACCACGTAAATTTTTTACTCTTAATCATTTTTTGAATAGGATTGTTTATCGTCCCCGATCCAATAAGCATATTACAGCCTGCATCCATACAAATTTTTGCAGCTTCAATTTTAGTAATCATTCCACCCGACCCATAATCGCTAATACTTTTGGTTGCTATTCTTTTTATTGATTCATTAATTTCTGTAACTTTTTTTATATAGACAGAATCCTTAAATTGATTTGGGTTTTTAGAATACAGTCCGTCAATATCAGAAAGCATAATGAGTGTGTCAGCATTAATTATTTGAGCAACTCTTGCTGCAAGTCTGTCATTGTCTCCATATCTAATTTCAGATGTCGCTGTAGTATCGTTTTCATTTACAATAGGAACAATATTCATTTCAAATAGGTTAGAAATAGTATCTTTTGCATTTAAAGACCTTCTTCTGTTTTCTGTATCTTCCAGGGTAAGTAAAATCTGTGCGATTTTTATTTTTTTTCTTAAAAATGATTTTTTAAACAAATTCATTAATTCTATTTGTCCAACTGCAGCAATAGCCTGATGTTCTTTAAGCCTTAATTTTTTTTTATTTTTTTTTAGAAGTTTGCAACCCAAGGCAATAGCTCCAGAGGTTACTATAATAACTTTAATTTTTTTTTTGATCAAAAAATGGACATCATCGATTAACTTGTTTATCCAATCTTTTTTAAAGTTGTCTGTCTTATCTACCAACGTAGAAGAGCCAATTTTAATTATCAATAGTTTTGAATTTAAAATATTCATTATAAAATTCTTAATATTGTATTAATATTTTCTTTTTTGAGAATAGAAATTTCATAAAACTTCTTTTTAAAAAATTTCTTAAATTCTTTAAGTTTTTCATTTTTTTCTTTTTCTTCTAATAAATCAATTTTATTAAATACTACTATTTCTTTTTTTTTAATAAGCTTTTCACTATATTGTTTTAATTCTTCTCTGATTACCTTGTATTGTCTAATCAAATCATCCTCATTTATATCTATAATGTGTAATAAACTTTTGCATCTTTCAATGTGTTTTAAAAATTTATCTCCAAGTCCTATGCCTTTGTGTGCACCTTCGATTAACCCAGGGATATCGGCTAATACAATTTCTTTATCATCAATTTGAACTACTCCTAAATTTGGATTTATTGTAGTGAACGGGTAATTGGCTATTTTTGGCCTAGCTCTAGTTGATATGTTCAAAAAACTAGATTTTCCTGCATTAGGAAATCCAATCAACCCAACGTCTGCAATAATTTTTAATTCCAGCCATATTGAAATTTCCTCACCGAGTTTGCCCTTGGTAAATTTTCTGGGTGCACGATTAGTAGAACTTTTAAATTTTGTATTTCCAACTCCTCCAAAACCTCCTTTGGCCAAAATAAATTCTTCATCTTCTTTAGTAAAATCATAAATTAAAGTTTTCTTATCTTCTGCATATACTTGTGTTCCAAGAGGAACTCGTAAAATTAGATTTTTTCCTCCATGACCTGTTTTATTGCTAGACCCTCCCTTTTCTCCATTACCTGCTTTAAAATGTTGGGCATATCTAAAATCTATTAAAGTATTAAGACCATTCACAGATTTTAAAATAATAGACCCTCCCGATCCTCCATCACCACCATTAGGACCCCCAAATTCAACAAACTTTTCTCTTCTAAAGCTTGAAAGACCGCTTCCGCCATTTCCAGCTTTTACATAAATTTTAGCTTGATCTAAAAATTTCATAATTTAGGGAATTATAGGGGAATTGCTTCTTAAAAAAAGAAGTGTTTATCTAGTGAGGAATGACAGAAATGTATTTTTTTCCAAACTTTTTAGTTTGAAATTTAACTCTACCGCTTACTTTTGCAAAGATTGTGTGATCTTTTCCCATTCCAACATTTTGACCAGGATGCATTTTAGTGCCTCTCTGTCGTAGGATAATGTTACCAGGAATAACTGATTGTTCGCCATATTTTTTAACTCCCAGTCTTCTACCAGCACTATCTCGACCGTTTCTTGTAGAACCACCTGCTTTTTTCGTTGCCATAATATTATAATTTTAGTTTATTTTTTTTTAGATTCAACCGTATCTTTAGTTTTTATTTTTGTTTTTGTTTCTTTTTCCTTAGCAATAGAGGCTTTTGTTTTGGCTATAATGCCAACTTCAACTTTCTTATCTGCTTCAGATAGAATTTTTCCATCCTTTCCAAATATCTTCATAATTTGGATTACAGAAACTTGCTGTCTATGTCCTTTTTTTCGTCTTGAATTTTGTCTTCTTCTTTTTGTAAAAGATATAACTGTTTTATTTTTGGTTTGTTTAATAACAACGCCTTCAACTTTTGCTCCTTCTAAAAGTGGAGCTCCAATTTCGATATTGTCATCTTTGTTAGTTAGCAATACTTGATCAAAGTTAACTACGTTTCCAGCTTCGCCAGAAATTTTTTCTAAACGCAACGTATCATTAGCTGATACTTTGTATTGTTTTCCACCTGTATGTATTACTGCAAAAGTCATTGTATGTTTTTTAAAGTAGAGGCAATATATCCAGCAAGCTTATCATGTCAAGGCGTTAGATCAGTAAATACTAGAAATTATCCTTTAATTCCCTCAGTTTTGTAAAGACTTCTAGGTCTGTAGCATTGTTTAATGAGAGGGACTTTCTAACCGTAAGGTCGTCTAGTCTGAAAAAAATATTAGTTTTAAGCTCCATGCCAATAGTAGTTGGAATAGTAGGCTTATTCTGCCTTCTTAAGCTCTCTATCTCAGTGGCCCTTTTTTTTAAATCATCATTATACGGATCAACCGACATACAAAATGCTAGATTTGATTCTGTATATTCATGGCCACAAAACACTTTTGTTTCTGGAGGCAGTTTTCTTATCTGGTCTACAGAAGCCAACATTTCTTCATAGGTACCTTCAAAAATTCTTCCACACCCCAAAGAAAAAACAACATCTCCAACAAAAGCTAAATTATTTTTTTTGAAATAATAAAAAATATGTCCAGAAGTATGCCCTGGTACATGATGCACTTCTACTTCAGTATTAGCAAATTTCCAAACTTGACCATCGTCTAGCAGTATATCAATTCCCGGTATTCTATTGTGGTCAGGAGCAAATCCTACAATTTTACAGTTATATTTTTTTTGCAAAGATCGGTTTCCATCCACATGGTCTCCATGATGATGTGTATTTAATATAAAATCCAAAGATAAATTATTTTTTTCTAAAAAGGAATCTACAGCATTAAATTCTGCTGGATCAACGATTGCTACTTTTTTAGTCTCTGGATCTACAATGCAATAAGAGTAGTTGTCAGTTAGGCATGGAATTACATTTACAATCATTAAGTTTTTTTTGTATTATATAAGACCCAATGTATCAAGATATTATTAAACTAGAGAAATTTTATCAGTCTGAATTAGGCAAGGCCGTTCAAGATAGAATTTATTCTAAATTAAAAAAATACATCTATTTGCACGATGAAGAGAAGCTAGGAAGCTTTGGTTTTGGAGAGCCCTACCTATCTCTTTTACCTAAAAAAAAAGCGTCTATATTTAATTTTTTTTCTCAACAGATGGGAATTAAAAAAAACATTATAAACGAAAGATTTTCTAATGTATTGTTAGATGAAGAACAGCTACCCATTGAAGATCTTTTTTTGAATCATATTATCTGTATTCATTGCCTGGAACATTCAGAAAACTTAAAAAAAACCTTAAGAGAATTGTGGAGAGTTCTTTCGCCAGAGGGAAAAATTTACATTATACTACCCAACAAAAAATCTTCATGGAGCTTTTCATCTAAAAGTCCTTTTTCATCAGGGTTTGGTTTTTCTAAAAACCAAATTACTCGAGTTTTAGAAGACAACTTTTTTGAAATCCAATCTATTGACCGGCTGGTTTATTTCCCAAGCTGGAATAGTAGATTGCTTTTGAATAATAGATTTTTTTTAGAAAAAATAGGCTCTTACTTTTGGAGGTTTTTTAATGGATTTTACTTATGTGTTGCTACAAAAAGAATTTATGCAAACTCTAAGGCAAAAAAATTTTCTTTTATTAAAAAAAGAAGTAGTGCTGAACAAGTTTAGCTTAACTCTTTCTTACTAAAAAAATTCCAATTTCAGATGTTAAATTTTTTATTTCCAAATTACTTTTTTGAATGTTCCCAATTTTACCAGAGGAGACTGAAATAGATTTTACTATATTGATATTGTCCAATTCACACAAATTGTGAAAATCCTTAATAGTACACATGTGTAAGTTTGGAGTATTATACCAAAAATTAGGAAGATTTTCAGTAACTGGCATAGTGCCTTTCATTAGCAAGCTTAATCTAACTTTCCAATATCCGAAATTAGGAATAGTGATAATAGCACTTTTTGCTATTCTCAAAAGTTCATTAACAACTTTCCTGGGATCATAAAATTGCTGCAGAGATTGATTTAAGATTGCAAAATCAAATGAATTGCTAGGATAGTCAACCAAATCTTTTTCTGCATCACCTTCTATAACCGCAAGACCTTTAGCCACACTTTCTTGAACTAATTTTTGATCAATTTCCAAACCTCTTCCATCTACACGTTTATTTTTTTTAAGATGAAGCAATAAACTTCCATCACCACATCCCACATCAAGAACTCTAGAGTTAATATCTATTAATCCTGATAAAATATCATCTTCAAATTTCATTTTTAAAATCCTCATATGCAGAATCTACAAAACCCTTTAAGGTATTGAAGAAAGCTGGTTCATTGACTAAAAAAGAATCGTGACCATTATTGGTAATGATTTCTACAAAACTAACTTCAGCTCCAATTGCATTTAGGGCAATGACAATTTTTTTGCTCTCAGAAGTAGGGTAGAGCCAATCAGTTGAAAATGAAATAATACAGTATTTAATTTTTGAATTTTTAAATGCATTGGATAGATTACCATTATTTGCTTTATACAAATCAAAGTAATCCATAGCTCTTGTAATATACATGTAAGAATTTGCATCAAACCTATCGACAAAAGAATATCCCTGATATTTTAAATAACTTTCGACTTCAAAATCAGCATCAAAAGAAAACTTGAGATCACTTTTTTCTTGAAGCTTTCTTCCAAATTTATTCTGTAATCCTTGCTCTGATAAATAACTAATGTGTCCAGCCATTCTAGCAATCGCCAATCCTTTTCTAGGTATTTTTCCTGAAGTTAAATAGTTTCCACCATCCCACTCTTGGTCAGCCATAATAGCTTGCCTGGCTAGCTCATTAAATGCAATGTTTTGAGCAGAATGACTTGCTGTACATGCAATTGGAATTGATGAAAATGTACGTTCTGGAAAAAGAGTACAAAACTGCAGTGCTTGCATTCCACCCATAGAACCACCAATGACAGATAAAGTTTTCTTGATACCCAAGTAATCGAGTAAATGAACTTGAGCAGAAACCATATCTTTAATGGTAACTACTGGAAAATTTAGTCCATAAGGTTTTCCTGTGGAGGGGTCAATTTCTTTTGGGCCAGTACTCCCCATGCATCCGCCCAAAACATTTGCACATATCACAAAATATTTATTAGTATCTACGGCTTTCCCCTTGCCAATTGCATAACTCCACCAACCATCTTTGCCAGTTACAGTATTTGTTTCTGTTGCAAATTGATCACCAGAGAGAGCATGGAATACAAGAATTGCATTACTCTTATTTTCATTGAGAGCACCGTAAGTTTCGTAAGCAATATCGAACCCTTTTAATTTTACACCGCAGTCTAAAGCTAGGGTCTTATCAAGGGTAATTTTTTTAATATTGTTAAAATTTAAATTCATTTCAAATAAAACCATTTTATTAATGGTTCTCCTCTTTAGCAGTTTCGCTCGCAATTCGGTTAAATCAGCGAATGAAGTTGTACTAAAAGGCAAATTTATTGTCAAACAATCAATGTTTTTTTGATAAACAGTCACACATATTGTATGAAGAAAATTAACTAATTATTTTGAAATGAACTTTCCTAAAGCAAAAAAAATAACAACTCAGAGATATGAAGGTGGCCTTTCCAAAATACCTGGAGTGACCAAGTCAATCAAGTTATCTTCCAATGAGTCTGCTCTGGGCTGTTCTTCTTTAGCATTGGAAGCTTTTATCAAAACAAAAAATAAAATTTCCAAGTACCCAGACTCAAAGAGTAGTTTGTTAAAAAAAACGATTGCCAGCAAATTTAAAATTAACACAGATAGAATAATAGTGGGGTGTGGGTCGGACGAAATTATAAGTTTTGCATGCCAAGCTTTTTTGGAAAAAAAAGATGAAGTAATTGTTCCTCAATTTAGTTTCCTAATGTATAGAATTTATTCTCAAATTAATGGAGCCAAAGTTGTAGCTGCAAAAGAAAAAAATTTTAAAACTGACATATATGCAATTCTAAAGTGCGTTACAAAAAAAACAAAAATTGTTTTTTTAGCCAACCCTAATAATCCAACAGGAACATATTTAAACAAGTCAGAACTAAAAACTCTTCGAAGCAAGCTTCCCTCTCGAATTTTGTTGTTAATAGATGATGCATATTGCGAATATATGCAAAATAAAGATTACACATCTGGACTAGAGCTTTTTAAAAATAGTAAAAATGTTCTAGTGACGAGAACTTTCTCAAAAATTTATGGACTAGCCAGTTTACGTTTAGGGTGGGGATACGCATCTAAAGATGTTATTTCTTCTTTAATGAATGTAAAGCCTCCCTTTAACGTAACAGCAGGAGCTGAGGCAGCAGGTGTGGCTGCGTTGAAAGATACCAAGTGGATTAAGAAGAATATAAAACACAACAATATTTGGAGCTTACAAATATATAAAAAATTAAAAGAAAAAAAATAAAATGCAATTTTCCTTCTGCTAATTTTTTTCTAATGCAATTTAACAAATCTAACGATGCTAATAATGTTTTTAAAAAATTTGCCCAATCAAAAATTATTTTAAGAAAAATGAATAACTATAAAATTAAAAATAGCTTAAGAGTAACGATTGGAAATGCCCAAGAGTGCAGGCTGTTTATTAAGCTATTGGATAGGATTTTTTAATGTTTAATAAAATAACCATAGTCGGGTGTGGCCTGATTGGATCCTCCATAGCAAGAGAAATAAAAAAAAGAAAATTAGCTAAAAATATTAGTGTTTGTGATATTTCTTCTAAAGCACTTAAAGATGTAAAGTCCCTTAAATTAGCAAATGAAATATCCTCTAATTTAAAAGTATGTTGCAAAAACACGAATATTATCTTTATTTGTGCGCCTCTAAGTACTTACGAGCGAATTTTTAAAACTATTCGTGATCATGCGCCTATCAGCGCAATCATTACAGACGTGGGATCTTCAAAATCTAATATAATTAAATTATCAGAAAAAATTTTAAATAAAAAATCTAGCTTTATTCCAGGCCACCCCATTGCCGGCACTGAAGAGAGTGGACCAAAATCAGGTTTTTTAAACTTATTTAAGAACAGGTGGTTTATCACCACTCCTTGCAAATTAAGCAAAAAGAAAGATCAAAAAAAAATTGAACAATTATGGAGCAAATTTGGCAGCAAAGTAACTTCAATGAATGCACGAAGTCACGATAATATCATGGCTATCACCAGTCATATCCCCCATTTAATTGCTTACAATATTGTAGGAACCGCATCCAAGTTAGAGGCCAAGATTAAGTCTGAGGTTATTAAATTTAGTGCAAGTGGATTTAGAGATTTTACTAGGATAGCTTCTTCAGACCCAACAATGTGGAGAGACATAATGATAGGAAACAAAAAACAAATTTTATTTATGCTCAAAAGATTTAGCAAAGATCTCAAGCACTTAGAAACAGCTATCCAAAATAACGATAAAAAAGAATTATTTAAATTTTTTCAAAAAACCAGAAGCATTAGGGCAAAAGTAGTTAAGGCAGGACAGGATACAAAAGCTTCTAATTTTGGAAGAAAAAATTAGTTATAAATTTTTCTTTCTAGTTCCTTTGTAAAAGTAGCACTATCCAGTCCTGGCTCTATAGAATCTTTAAACTCAAATACAATTTTTCCAGGATATTTATAAAAACTATTACGAGGCCAAACAGATCCTGTGTTTAATTTGACAGGAATACAGCTAATATTTAGACCTTGATAAATGCGGCTAGCCCCTTTTTTTAACATAGGTTGCTCCTCTGGATGTACCCTAGTTCCTTGCGGAAAAATAATTAATGTTCGGTTACTTTTTTGAATTCGGTCAAAAATTTGACCAAAAGAACTAACGTTATCCTTAGTAGTTTTTCCTCGATTAATTGCGATATATTCTAATTTTTTTAAATACAGTCCATACAAAGGTATCGAAAGTAATTCTTTTTTAATTACAAAGGTGCAATCTGGTATTAAAAAATTATATAAAAAAGTTTCAAGCATCGATTGGTGGGCTGAAGCTATAAAAAATTTTTTATCCTTTGGTATTTTGTCCATTCCAACAAATTCTATTTGAGTTCCCAATACATATTTAGTTAAAAAAATTAAGTAATATCCTAAGAAATAAGAAATTTTACTCAAAAATTTTTTTCTCGGAAGAAGAAGGGTGGGAAGGGATACAATACAAGCAATGGCTATTCCCACGTAAGTAAAAAAATTGAATACTAAAGAGCGTAAAAAATTCACAATGTTTTTATTTGATAAGATCTTTTAGCTTTTGTCTAGGTCTTATAATGGTGTAAGATTTTTTATTAATGGCTATCTCTGCTGCCAATGGTCTGACGTTGTAGTTGGACGAAAGAGATCTTCCATAAGCTCCAACATTCGTGAAACAAACATAACCACCCTCCTTTAATCTGGGGTAGTTATTGTAAGTAATAAACTTATCAGTGCTTTCGCATATAGGGCCCACAAATTCTATTTTTCTATTAAATTTTTTCTTATCTTTTTGGATAGGCAAAATATCGTGTTTTGCACCATACAATGCTGGTCTCATTAAATCATTCATTGCCGCATCTAGTATTACAAAATTTCTATCTTGAATTTCTTTAACATAGGTTACTTTAGAAACTAAAAGAGCTGTATTGGCAGACATATATCTTCCTGGCTCAAATATAATTTTGCATTTATGATTTTTATTAAATGCATGAACAAGGTTAGCATATTTTTTTAAATCAAATTCTGTTTCTAATGCTGAATAAGGTATTCCCATTCCACCACCCAAATCCAGGTATGAAATTGTGATTCCTTCATTTTTTAATTTTAAAAGGAATTTATTTATAACATCTAATGTTTTCTTAAAAGGTGCCAATTCTTTAATCTGGCTTCCAATGTGAACACTTAACCCTTCAATCTTAATATTTTTATTATTGCTATTTTTCTTAAGAATTTTAAAACACCTATCTAGGCTAATTCCAAACTTGTCACTTTTTTTACCTGTAGATATTTTTTTATTAGTTTTTGCCGAAATATTTGGATTTAATCTGATACCAATTGTAACTATTTTCTTCTTTGATCTTGCAATTTTTATAATTTCATTAATCTCATTTTCAGATTCTGTATTAATTAGTAAAATTTTTTTTGACACTGCGTAGGATAGTTCCTCTTTTGTTTTCCCGACTCCTGAAAAAACTATTTTTTGTGCATTGATCCCAGCCTTTAGAGCAAGTTGTAGCTCTCCAATAGATACTACATCAGCTCCAGAGCCAAGTTTCTTTAGTTTTTTTAAGAAAAATAAATTGGTGTTTGATTTAACAGCAAAGCAGATAAGTGGATTGATAGACTTAAAAGACTTATGAAAAAAATTAAAATTATATTCTAACTGCTCAAAAGAATAGAGGTAAAAAGGTGTTATATTTTTTTTGGCAATTTTCTTGACGGAGACATTCTCAAAGTAGAGATCATTGCCTCTATATTTTATTAAATTCATTGTTTAAGAAAAATATTTCTGAATTATATTGGTAGAGCTAGTTTTTTTTTCTTCATATACAGGAGGTCCTTTTTTTCCACAAGAAAAGAAAAAAACACCAGATATAATAATGATCAATAGCTTTTTCATTTAAATTCTTTTTTAATTTTTTTTATCATACTAACAACATTTTTAGTTCCAGTTCCACCGTAAGAAATTTTTTTTTCAATTGAATTTTTTATATCAAAAATTTTCATTACATCTTTTTCAATTAATTTATCTACTTCTGCTACAGTTTTAAAATCTAATTGATCTAATCTAAGGCCTTTTTTTTCAGCAATATTAACCAGTTCAGCCGATTTTTTGTATGCATCTCTAAAAGAAATTCCTTTTTTAACCAAATAATCCGCAAAATCAGTAGCGGTGGTAAATCCATCTTGCGCTGCATGAAAAAGCTTTTGTTTGTTGGGCACGATGCCCTTAATCAACTGGCTTGCAAGATTCAAATTCAATTTTAAATTATCATAAGCATTAAATACAGCCACCTTGTCTTCTTGCATATCTTTGAAATAAGATAACGGCAATCCTTTCATCGTTATAAGCAGAGAATTTAAGTTTCCATAAATACCACCTGTTTTCCCTCTGATTAATTCAGCAGAATCCGGATTCTTTTTTTGAGGCATCATTGAAGAGCCTGTTAGTAGGCTGTCTTTAATTTTAATGAAATTTAACAAATCAGAATTCCAAAGAATAATTTCTTCAGCTAGTCTAGAAAGATGCATGGCGCATAAGCTGGATACAAATAAAAATTCTATAGCATAATCTCTATCTGAAACGGAATCGATTGAATTTTTTGTAGGAGACTTAAATCCCAATAACTTGGTAGTTAAGTTTCTGTCGATATTATACGAGGTTCCAGCCAGAGCACCGGATCCTAATGGATTTTCATCTAAATTGTCTATGACATTTTGAAATTTAATAAAATCTCTCTTAAACATCTCAACATAAGCCAGAAGATAATGAGAGAACAAAACAGGCTGGGCATTTTTTAAATGAGTAAATCCTGGCATCACAACGTCAATATTTTTATCAGCAAGATTTGCAAAATCTTTTATTAGCAAGTGAATTAGACTTTTCATTTCATAAGAAGATTTTTTAATCCATAATTTAAAATCGGTAGTAACTTGGTCATTTCTTGATCTGGCAGTATGTAAAAAACCAGCATCCGAACCAATAATTTCAAACAGTCTCTTCTCAATATTTAAATGAATATCTTCATTCTTTATTTCAAATTTAAATTTTTTCTTATAAATTTCTTGCTCAATTTTTTTTAATCCTACAATAATTTTTTTAGATTTTTTTACATCAATAATTTTTTTTTTTGCCAACATAGTACAATGAGCAATAGATCCTTGAATATCTTCTTGATATAATCTCTTATCTATCTCTATAGAAGAATTGGCAGCCTGAAGAACAGAAGAAACTTCCGATTGCATTCTAGTGCCCCAAACAGAATTTTTTTTGTTTTTTTCATCTTGAAATACTGTATTTATTATCTGTGAATATTTTTTCAATTTTTTTACAAAAGTTAAGTATTTTAATTACTTTATTATTACTTATTACTAATTATTGCTTATCTCAACCCAATATCCCCCTACCTTCAAAAAATATAATTTTACACGAAAAACCAAAAGATTTTCCAAAAATAACTCTAGAAGACAAAAAAACAGGTAGTGATATTGATGTTATTTTTAATAAACAAATCACCGTTATAAATTTTTGGGCTACCTGGTGTGCTCCGTGTAAGGAAGAAATGCCTTCTCTCGATAGACTGGTAGATATTTTAGGTCCAGAATATATAGAAATTATTGCAGTCAATGTAGAGACTGTTGATTATAAAAAATCTAAACAGTTTCTAGATGATTTAAAAGTTAAAAACTTTGATAGCTATTTTGATAAAGATTTAAAAGTTATTAAAAAACTTAGACTTAGAGGAGTTCCCACCACTTTATTAATAAATAAGGAAGGCAAGGAATTTGCTAGAATTGTTGGGTCTATAGATTTTGCAGATAAGAAATTTATTAGCTGGATTGGAAACTTTTAATTATTTACCGTATATAAATGCGAGTGCCATTAATATTATTATGGCGCAAAACTGTAGAAAGACCCTTAGCTGCATTAACTGGTTACTTTTTCTTTTTTCTTCAATAGATCCACCTTTAAAAAAAGATTTTAAACCACGTATTAAAACAACTAATACTGCTAGAATTACAAGTATGGCAACGAAACTCAGTGTATTTTGACTCATAAGTAGTAATTAACATAATATTTTTATAATGATAGATAAAATCTAATGTCTCTACACTTTAAAAAATTAAACTCCAATTCTACCCAAGCAAAAAAAATGGTAATTTTGTCCCACGGGTATGGAGCAGACTGTAATGATCTATTGTCTATAGGAGAATATTGGCAAAAATCTCTTCCCGACTTTTGTTTTATTGCGCCCAATGCTCCTACGCCTTGCCAAATTAATCCATCAGGTTTTGAATGGTTTGATTTAATGCAAACCTCTCAAGAAAAAATTATTGAAGAATTTCAATCCTCTTTGCAATTACTAGATCTATTTATTAATACACAACTAAAAGAACAAGGACTGGAAAAAAAAGATTTATATCTCATGGGATTTAGTCAGGGAACCATGATGTCATTGCAGCTTGCTCTGTCCTATAAAGATCCAATCGCAGGAATCTTGGGTTACTCAGGAAAAGTATATGATTTTAACTTTCTTGAAAAAAATATTCTTTCTCAATGTCCTATCCTGTTATTACACGGAAACACAGACACTGTTATTACATTAGAAGAAATGTATGCAAGTTATGAATTTTTAAAAAAAAAATCTTTAGATATTAAATATAAAGTTTTTGAAAATTGTGGCCACTCTATAACACCTGAAGGTTTAAGTGTGGGGTTAGAATTTTTAAAATTAAAAGTTGATTTATAAAAAATTTTTCTTGAAGATATTGTAAAACTTAGATAGTTTTCATCTCATGATTATTAGTCATACTAATGAATTACCTCTAGAAAAATGTCCTGCGTTAGTCTTGAATGCGGACTACCGACCCTTAAGTTATTACCCTTTATCTTTATGGTGCTGGCAAGATGTGGTCCGAGATGTTTTTTTAGATAGGGTTAATATTGTTTCTGAATATGATAGAGAGATCAGAAGCCCCTCCTTCTCTATGAAATTGCCAAGTGTCATCTCTCTTAAAACTTTTATCAAACCATCAGAACATCCAAATTTTACAAGGTTTAATGTTTTTTTAAGAGATAAGTTTTCATGTCTTTATTGTGGTGATGTAAAAAATTTAACTTTCGATCACTTAATACCAAAATCTAAAGGTGGTATCACTTCCTGGGAAAATGTTGTTACAGCTTGTACAACTTGCAATGTTAAAAAAGGAAACAAGCTTTGTAGAGAATGTGGGATGCATCCTAAAATTAAGCCGTATAGGCCTACAGACGAACAACTACATAAAAATGGAAGAAATTTTCCACCTAATTTTTTACACCAAAGTTGGTTAGATTATCTCTATTGGGATGTTGGCTTGGAGCCTTAAGATTTAAATTTTTTTTGATATTTCTATCGCTACCTTGGACCCTGTTTTGATAATTACATCCAGCAATCCATAGACACCTTCTTTGCTTGCCCCTTCTTCATAGGCAATATCGCGATGATCTAGCTCATCTTGTCTAAATTTTTTAACTTTAGCTAACAAATCTTTTTCTTTTTTTTCATTTTTACTTAAATAATCAATTTGCTCTAAGTAGTGTTTGTCGATTACTTCTTCTACTGAAGCAGTACAAAGCATGGCTGCTTTTTTACCCAAAACTGCCGTACCAAATCCAAGGGCGGTTCCAAGCAAATCCCATAGAGGGAGAAGTAGAGTAGGTCTAATTTTTCTATCCGCTAACTGTTGTTCAAAGTATTTTAAATGTTCTTTTTCATGCTCTTTCATTTCTGCAACTTTTTTTTCCAAATCAGGATCACCTTTAAGAAACTGCAAAGCCAGTAACTGACCATCATAAATTTTAATCGCACCACGTTCCCCGGCGTGATCTACCCTTATCATTTCTTCGATTTTATTTTTCATATTTCAATATAAGAGAATAAAATAATACTAGAGCTATATTTGCAAGAAAGTTTAATGTCGCAAGGGAAAAGCCATAGATCCTAAAGCTAACTTCCTTGCAAGACACTATACCCTTATTGCTTAATTCTTTTAATAGATCTTGAGTATTATTAGCACCTACATCGTCTTTACAACTATTTAGTTCTTGAAAAAAACCCTGTTCTATACCTATATGATAAAAACTAATTGCAATACTTAAGGAAGATAAAAAAATTAAAATTAAAATTAATTTCTTAAAATTTACAATATTAAAAAAAAAATTCCCAGCGTAACGACTATTAGATAGTAAGGTATTCTTTGATATTGACACATAGGACAAGGAGGAACTCTTAAAACATATTGAATGTAGTATGCCGATAAAAGAATAGAAATATTAATAAATAATAAAGTAGATATTATTTGGGTTCTTGAGGCCGTCATTTATTTTATAAAGTACTCATAGTTTTGATAAATTAAATAGGCGATTGCAAATCCAACTAAGAGCAAAATTGACATTATAATTAAGATTTTTATAGACCTTTTTTCTATGTAGGGAACAATTTTTTTTCCAAAAAATCTAATAACACCGGCTAAAATAAAAAATCTACAACCTCTAGTTAGCGCAGAAACAAAAATAAAAACAAAGAAATTAAAATGAATAAATCCACTAGAAATTGTTAAAAGCTTGAAAGGAACAGGAGTAAATCCTGCTATAGCTAGAAGCACTACCCAAGCCCAGAAACCTTTTCCAATTGATATTTGATCTTTAAAAGCTACAAATCCATCAAATCCATAAAATTCAAAAATAGGAATTCCAATTTCCTTGTAAAAAAAACTACCAATTGCGTATCCTGCGCAACCACCAATTACAGAAGTTATTGTTGCCGTTGAAGCTATTTTGATCCATTCTTTACTTTTTGCGATTGTCATTGGAACAATCATGACATCTGGAGGAATGGGAAAAAAAATACTTTCGAAAAAACAAACAATCCCTAAATAAATTTTAGCACTTCTGTGTGCCGCTAATGCTACAGTTTTTTTTAAAAGATTTTTGAACATTGTAATTTTACTATTTACATCTTTACCATTATAATAACTACTATGAATTATTTCAGAACAATTAAAGATCTCTTGATAAGTCTTATCCTGTCACCAGTCATTATCTATATTATCTTAGGTATTGCCAAGGCTTTTGGGGCAACATACACCATGGAGCATGGTGATACTTTTATAATCTGGCTTTTGATGGCAATTTTGATTAAAAATTGTTTACCCAAGTAATTATTGCGGATGTGGTGGAATGGTAGACACGTCAGACTCAAAATCTGATGCGCGCAAGTGTGTAACGGTTCAAGTCCGTTCATCCGCACCATTAAAAATATGAATATATCTAATTACAAAAGCCTACCGGAGCTCTTTTTAAAAAAAAGTGAAGAGAATAGTCACAAAATACAACTAGTTAGAAAAAACAAAGAAACAGGTAACGATTTTATTTATAGTTGGGCAAAAACAAAAAAAGAAGTTTTAGCATTCGCAAACTTTCTTTCTCAGCAAAACATAAAAAAAGGAGACAGGGTCATGCTTGTATCTGAAAATAGACCTGAGTGGTTAATTTCAGATATTGCAATTATGTGTCATGGCCTGGTGACAGTTCCTAACTATACCACCTATTCCGCTAAAGACTTTGAGCATGTTATTAACGATTGTAGTCCTGTTGGCTTGATTGTTTCTAGTAAAGCTTTATTAAAAAAAATTATAGAAGCAAAAAATAATCTAAATCATGCATTTAATTTTATCATTCATTTAGATCCTTTTGAAATGGATTTTCCTGGAGAAAAGTTGATTTCATATTCATCGGCAACACAAATATCTTCCGAAGAAAATAGTTTTTCTTTTGATAGAAATATTTTGTCTAGAAAAGATCCTGCTTGCATTATTTATACATCAGGAACTGAGGGAAATCCCAAAGGAGTAGTTTTAAGTCATGGAGGAATTTTAAGTAATTGCGAAGGTGCCTTAGAATTGTTGAGTGATATTAAAATAAATAATCATACTTTTTTAACGTGGCTACCATTGTCTCATTCCTATGAACATACTATTCAATTTGTGCAAATAGCGCTTAGTGCAAAAGTATTTTATGCAGAAAGTTTAGAAAAGTTGCTAATTAATTTAAAAGAAGCAGCTCCGACTATTATGACAGCCGTACCAAGATTCTACAATAATTTTTACAATAAGATTCTTATAAAATTAAATAAAGAAAGTTATCTAAAAAAAATCATTTTTAATAAAACTATTGAAATTGGAACCAAGATAATTTTAAAAAAAAAATCTCTTTTATCGAAAAAATATTAAATTTTGCCTTAACTATTTTAGTTAGAAAAAAAATCCAAAAAAGTTTAGGAGGAAATATTCAAACATTTGTTTCTGGAGGAGGACCTTTAGACCCAAAGATTGGACTATTTCTTAATGCTCTTGGATTAAAGACCATGCAAGGATATGGTTTAACGGAAACTTCACCAGTGGTTAGTTGTAATCCTATTAATTCTATTAAAGTAGAAACGGTAGGGACGGTCCTAAAAAATTGCAAAGTAAAAATTGCCAAAGATGGAGAAATTTTAGTCAAAGGTGAAAACGTTATGCTTGGATACTGGAACAATGAGGAGGCAACCAAAAAGGTTCTTATTGATGATTGGTTATATACAGGAGATATTGGAGAAATTGATTCCGATGGTTATTTAAAAATTACTGATCGAAAAAAAGATATCATTGTAACTTCCGGAGGAGATAATATTTCTCCCGCTAAAATTGAAAACTTGTTATGTAATCACCCAGAAATTGATCAGGCATTTATTTATGGAGATAATAGAAATTATTTAGTATCTTTAATTGTCGCAAATAAAGAATTAAACCCGACCAAACAAAAAATTCAAGAAGTTGTCGATAAAACTAGTGAAAATCTTACAGCAATTGAAAAAATAAAAAATTTTTCTATACTTGAAGAATCTTTTTCAGCAGAGAATAATATGCTTACGCCGACATTAAAAATGAAACGCTACATCATAAAAAAAACTTTGAGAACCTCTTAAATAGTTTTTATAAAAAAAAATAGATTTAAGAGTCTTCATTTAGTCCTTTAAAATCAACGTTAATAGCAATTTAATTTTATTTTTTATTTTTTTATTTTTTTAAACTCTAAATTGTATTTTTTATTTTTTTATTTTTGAATTTTTCAAAACATTTAAGGTTTGACAATGATAGTTATTTATTTTTATATGATTTTAATAACGAATCACTTAAAAAAAATTTTAAGTGAAACTCCAAACTAAAAAGGAGACTAAAGATGGCTAAAAAAAGAAAAAAAGCAGCAAAGAAAAAAGTTGCTAAAAAACCAGCAAAAAGAAAAGTAGCTAAGAAAAAACCAGCTGCAAAAAAGAGAAAACCAGCTGCTAAGAAAAAAGCACCTGCTAAGAAAAGAAAACCAGCTAAAAAGAAAACTGCTAAGAAAAGAAAAAGATAGTTTTTAATCTAGTTTTACAAAAAAAACGCTCTCTACTTAGGGGGCGTTTTTTTTATGTGACAAGAGCTTGTTCAGGTTTTTTACCAAGGGCTTTATTTAGTTTTTCTTTAGCCTCTTCTTCAGTTGCTTCCAATACCACAGTAACTTCTCCCAAAAGTCTTTCAAAGGCTTTCTCAAAAAGTTGTCTTTCACTGTAAGATTGATCAACTGGCATATCAGTATTTTTATTTAAATCTCTTACCACTTCAGCAATTTGGTAAATCTCTCCAGAATTAATTTTTTGCTCATACTCTTGTGCTCTCCTACTCCACATAGTTCTTTTTACTTTCGCCTTGCCTTTTAAAATAGAGATAGCTTTAGCAACTTGTCCTGTGCTTGATAGAGATCTAAGATGACCCTGCTGATTGGTTGGAATAGTTAAGACCAACTTATCTTTTGTAATTTCAATTTTATAAAAGTTAATATCAATTCCTGCTATAGTGTCTTTTTCAACAGCTGTGATTTGACCAATTCCATGCTTTGGATAAATCACGTAATCTTTAATTTTATAAGTTCTTTTTTCATTATCTTGTTTTTTAATTTTTTTTATTTCTATCAAAGGATCTTGACTAGAATGAGATGTGTATACTCTACCTGTTTTAATAACCGGCTTATTTTCAATTACTTTTTTATTTGGATTAATTTTATCGCCTTTAATTTTTTTAACGTTAACAGTTTTAACTTTCTTTACCTTAACAGCTTTAACTTTTACGATCTTAGCTTTCTTGACTTTAGCAGCTTTAGTTTTTTTAACCGTAACAGATTTGGTTGGTTTTGGTTTTGACATTTTTTTACCAGATACTTTGGAAAGAGTTTTTTTTAATTTATTTAGCATGAGTTTTTTGTAAGGCGAAGGAAGTACCTTATATTTATTGTCTTTTCAATATATTTAATTATTTTTTATCTCCGGGCCCAGCTTTTTCACTGTAATACTTGTCTAGTTTATTTTCCATATCCTTGAACTTTTCCCAATCAGGTAAAGGATCCTTCTTTTTGGTAATAACAGGCCAAGTTTCTGATAATTTTTTGTTAAGCAAAACAAGTTTCTCTGCACCATCATTTGTGTCAGGTTCAATGGCACCAATGGGGCATTCTGGTTCGCAAACACCGCAATCAATACACTCATCAGGATTGATTACTAACATATTGTCTCCTTCATAAAAGCAATCAACAGGACAGACTTCTACACAATCAGTAAGTTTGCATTTAATGCACTTATCATTCACTACGTAGGTCATAACGTTAATTTCTTTTTAATATTTTCTTTCATAGGACCTACATCAGCATTCTCAACATAAACTAAGCCACAAACTCTTCTTATTAAATTATCTTCAAATTCGTCCATTTTTCCATCTGCATACACAACTTGAACAAGCACTTCAATTATTTTTAGCCTATCAGCATACTTTAATTTCTTAATCTCTTGGGTAAGATGTAGAATTTGATTGATTTCTTTTTCTAGAACTTCACAACGATCCATTAATTCTTTAACCTCTTCTTTTTCTCCAAAACCCAGCTCTACTAAACATTTATTTATAATTATTTTTTCATCTTGACTGTAGTTTTCATCTAGCTTAGCCGCATGTATTAATAAAGTAGTTACAGACGTTTCCAAGGATTCAGAATTAGCATCTTGTTTATTTTTTGAAAACCAGCTCATTATCAAATAATCTTTAATTTTTTTAGTTCGTCAAAAGGACTGTCTGTAGTTTTTAATTTACCTTTGTTGGATACGTTTGTATTCGAATAATATTTAAAAAATATTTTTTCTTCTTTCACGATACACCTATAATTCATTTTTTTCATTAGTTCTCTGAAATCTTCTTTTGTACACCCAAGCAAATTAAGTATTTCACTATTAAGCTCAAACTTATATTGTTTACTTAGTTCAATAATTTTTAAAAATAATCTTTCTAAAATATCTATTCTTATTATTACATTATCAAAAGTTTCAAAACCACAAATTAAAAGATATTCCTTATTTTTGTTAGAAAAATTCTTAATAAAATTTAAACCGAAGGTAGGACTTTCATTCTTTGGAAGATTGTAAAAACAATTCCATAGAATAGATTTAAAAGTAATAGCTGCAGGTTTTATCATTCTAGGCTGATAGATATGATAGCGGCCGATCTTAATTCCAAGCTGTCTTAATAGGTGTCGTTCTTTTTTATCAATCTGTTTTAAAATATCATCAACATTTTCTCTTTTGAGAACCCCGTTATTTTCAAACAATTGAAAACATAAGGCCCTAACGAATCTGTTTTCTATTTTAGGATCTTCAATTTTAATCAAATCTTGCAATAGCCTTTCTTTTTCTTGTTTTAACCAATATGTCATTGATGAGATAATTATATGCTCATCCTTAGACTGTAGACTTTCATCAGAAATAATTTTAATTTCAGGATTTAGGTAATTTCTACCTGGGATAATTTTTCCAATAATTTTATCTTTCCAATAAACATGATTATCTTTTTCTAATTTAAAATGTTCTAATGATTGAGTTATTTCCAAAGCCCTTTTAGCCAATTCAGATGCAGCTCCGTTTCTTGCAGCTTTTCTAATAGACTTAATGTCTGTATCTAGTGCTGTCTTAGAATAATCTAAATTAATTTTAAGTCCGTTAATTTTTCCAACCAACTGTCCGTTGATAATAATTTCATCTTCTTCAGAAATTTTGGTTTTTAGTTCAATATTTTGCTTAATACCTTTTGAAAGAATGCTGATTCTTTTATCTACAAAACTTTTAGAAAGTTCTTCATGCAACTTGTCAGACAGCTGGTCTTCTATATGCTTAGTTTTTGCAATCCAGTAGTCATGATTTTCTACCCAATTTCTTTTATTAGCTACGTACGACCAGGTTCTTACATGAGATATTCTGTTTGCTATTGCATCAATATTCCCAATCATGTTGTCTAAACTTTCTACCTGTTTCTTCATCCAGTCATTAGTAATTTTACCCTTGTCAGATATTAAAAACTGAAAAACATTTGTAATTATTTCAGTGTGTTCGTTATAAGAGCTTTTGGTAAAATCGGGTATTTGACAACATTCCCATAATGTAGAAATATGGTTTGCATTATTTGAAGATTTTAAAAAAGAGGTGTCTGAAACTAAAAATTTAAATATATTTTCATCCATTAATTCTCTATTTCTAGTTAGAGACGCAATAGGAGGAAGTTGGTTTATGCTTGCTGTAAATCGAGAAATATTTGAAAAATCTAAATCAGAATTTCTCCAATAAATGTTTATTACACTGTCAAATTTATGATTTTCTAATTTTTCAATTTGTTCACTAGTTAATGCTTCGCAATTTCCAGTAATTCCAAAACTACCGTTATTTATATATCTTCCAGCTCTACCACTTATTTGACCGATCTCCGTGTTTCTAAGTCCTCTAATTTTTTTCCCGTCATACTTTCTTATGCTATTAAAACTAACATGATCAATATCCATATTAATACCCATACCAATTGCATCTGTTGCTACCAAAAAATCAACATCTCCAGACTGATATAGCTCTACTTGAGAATTTCTTGTTTTAGGACTTAAAGATCCCATTACAATTGCTGCACCGCCCCTCTGTCTTCTCACAAACTCTGCGAGCGCGTAGACTTCATCCACAGAGAATGCAACGATAGCACTGCGTGGTTGGATCCTAGATATTTTTTTATGTCCAGTATAAATGAGTTTAGATAATCTATCACGATAGACAAATTCACTAGAAGGTACTAAGTCAGAGATAATATTTTTCATGATATCAGCACCTAAAAACATGGTTAGCTTGTCACCTCTGTAATTTAGCAGTCTGTCAGTAAAAATGTGTCCTCTTTCTGGATCAGCACACATTTGTATTTCATCAATTCCTACAAATTCAAAATTCAAATCTAAAGGCATCGACTCCACAGTACATAAATAATAGTTTGCAGTAGGGGGAATGATTTTTTCTTCTCCTGTGATTAAAGCAACGTTATTTGATCCTAATTTTTGAACGCACTTATCGTAAACTTCTCTTGCTAACAGCCTTAGTGGAAACCCTATAACTCCTGTTTCAAATTGGAGCATTCGCTCAACCGCAAAATGGGTTTTGCCTGTATTAGTTGGTCCAAGAACGGAGATTATTTGCTGATTCATCATTTATGGTTTAAATTTTTTGGACCCACTATATTTAGATTTGGATTTAGAACAAACTAGGCATAAAACATGACCGAATCAATCAAAAAGATGTTCTCGTTTTAAGTGTATTTTTATTTTTTAATTTCAAAGATACTTGTTTCATTTTTTTTTAAATCAAAGTCCTCAACAAGTATATTTTCAACAACAGATTTTTTTGGCCCTAAAAAACAATTAGATAAGATAGTTTTAAATAGTACCGCATTGGCATTAAACAATACAGCCTCCACTTTTCCATCTTTTTTATTTAATACCCAGCCATTTACATTATTAGCATCACATAGTTCTTTTAACCACCATCGATAACCCACTCCCTGAACAGTTCCTGAAATTGTAATTTTCTTGTTAACTATATGACTCACTAGGGTCTCCTAATTGACAAAACTTTTAATTTTTTAATTTTTAAAAGATGAATAGTTTTAAGTATAGGCATTATTAAAACTTTTTTTTTAGGACCATAAGCATGAATTAATAGTTTTTTATTCAATGCAATCGCAACATGCCCTTTCCAAAATATCAAGTCTCCTTTTTTTATTTTTGATAGCGAAATTTTTTTTTTAAAGAAAATTAACTGATCTTTACTATCTCTAGGACATTTTTTATTAATGCTTTTCATTAATTCTTGTATTAGGCCTGAACAATCAATTCCTGAAATACTATTTCCTCCCCACAGGTATCTAGTACCTAAAAAAAAATAAATATTTTTTAAATAATTGCTAGATTTATTATTAATCTTTGAAATAGATTTTCTTTTAACCCAATATCTACCTATTTTTGCAAAAGTCTTTTTATATTCTAATATAGAAAC
Source organism: Candidatus Pelagibacter sp. IMCC9063 (assembly GCF_000195085.1). NCBI lineage: Bacteria > Pseudomonadati > Pseudomonadota > Alphaproteobacteria > Candidatus Pelagibacterales > Candidatus Pelagibacteraceae > Candidatus Pelagibacter > Candidatus Pelagibacter sp. IMCC9063. The sequence continues at coordinate 471,334 of NC_015380.1, forward strand.
TTTAGAATTAAAAAATAATGTTTTCTTTGAAATTTTATTATTGTTAGGAGAGGTATAAAAAAAAGATTTTTTTACTATTATTCTATGACTTTTTTCTTCTTTATCCTCTAGAAAGTTATTGATGAGCACATACCCAGGGTAACAATCGTAAGACGAGAAACCCTTGTAAAAATTTTTCATTTTTTTTGTTACAATAAACTTCTCTCCAAAAAGCATTTGAGAAGCAAGTTCTGATTTAATATTTGGTTTTTTATAAATTTTTGTAATTTTATTTTTACAAGTAGTGGATAAAAGCATTTTACTTTTTAAATAAATTTTGAACTATTTCCTTTGCCCAATTTATATTTTGCATAACAATTTCTTTCAAGATATCTGCAGATTCAAAAAATCCAAGAAGGTTAGGATGTTTATTTAAAATTAGATCTCGATTAAATATCATTCCAATAAACAGAACTATTAAAAAAAGTATAAGAATAAAGCCTATTGGTTTTTTACTTGGCTTTGTGGTTCTTTTAGATATTTTTTTTAAGTTTTTATCAGGTAATGGAAGATCAGTGTTGGCAACAAGTCCATTATGAGGCCATTCTTCACCACAAAAACTACATTTGAGAAGCTTACCGTATGGAATGATTTCATCATTTGGAATTTGAAATTTTTTCCCACATTTGCACTCAATGATCATATTAATAGAATAAATCTTAAAAAAAAATAATCAATTGTAATTTGTAAATAAGTCTTGATTTTTTTTCCCAAATAGTGTGAAACGGTTTTAGTTCAGGGGTGCGAAAACGCTGAGATTATACCCTACGAACCTGATGTTTAATTACAACGAAGGGAGAACCATGGTTTTAAATATTTATACGTTCATTTTAATTTTTTTATGTGGAGCATTTGCAATTGGAGGATTTTTTTTTTCCAAAAAAGAAAAGTCAGTTCCAGCCTATTTAAATGCTAGTCGTTCTATACGATCACCATCTTTAACCGCATCTATTGTTGCTTCATGCTTTGGGGTTTGGATTTTAATAGGGCCTGCAGAGGCTGCAACATGGGGAGGCATTGGTGCTATAACTGGTTACGCACTTGGCCAAGCCACTCCTTTTTTAGCAATGACTGTTTTTGGTAAAAGATTAAGGAAAATTATGCCGGAAGGTAACAGTTTAACTCAATTTGTTTATGCTCGTTACGGTTCAAAAATGCTTAAGATAGTATTGGTTTTATCTCTTTTTTATGTATTTATTTATTTGTGTGCTGAAGTTACAGCAATTGCAAAAATTGTTAATTTAATTGCAGGAGTGGAGCTGTGGAAAACCTCTTTGCTCATTTTAATTTCAACCTTAATTTACACATTGAGAGGTGGATTAAAAATATCAATTATTACTGATAAATTGCAATTTATTATTATTTCTATTTTTTTAATTTTAATTTTTTACTATCTGTTTATTTCTGGTGAAGTTAACATTTCATCTGAATTAATTAGCTTAAAAGCAGGAAACTTGATTGATCCTAAATACTTTTCTGGATATACGGCTGGAATAACTTTCTTCATTGCGGTGTTTGCAACAAACCTATTTGATCAAGGTATCTGGCAGCGAGTATATGCTGCAAAGTCCGATCAAGATTTGCACAAGAGTTTTGTTAGTTCTTTTTTTATTGTTTTACCAGTTATCTTAATTTTAGGTTTTTGTGGAATTGTTGCAGTATCTTTAGGTCAAGCAAAGGATCCTAGTATAGTGATCTTTTCTTTGTTGCTTAAAAATGGAACCGTATGGTTATCAATTTCTATTTTAGTTTTAGCGTTAACTTTAGTAATTAGCAGCATGGACACACTAATTAATGCAATTTCTAGTCTATTTATTATTGAGAGTAAAAAAATTATAAGATCTAAATCTAGCGATTTTTATCTTAGTATCTCTAAAATATTTTTGATATTAATTTCTTGTTTGGTCTTTATGATAGCCTCTCAAGGAATGAGCGTTTTATATATGTTTTTGTTAGCAGACTTATTATGCTGCGCAGCAGCAATTCCTGTTTTTTATGGAATGTTTAAAAATGATATTAGTGGTTCAAATTCAATGATTTGTGTTTGCGCTGGATTGATAGCTGGGCTGTTGTTATTTCCAGATCTGAGCTTTCAAAAAAGCATATTAGTCGGGGGGTTGTTTAATTTACAATCTTTTCCAATATGGATTTCTTCATCTTTGTTATTTTGGTCTTTTGTATCAGCTACTCTTATTCCTTTATTTGTGATTGTAGTTTTAAGAAGTAAAAAACAAAAATTTCAATTTGAAAAAATTAAGGTATTAATTACTGAATTAAAGTAGTTTTGTTTATTTAGTAATTATTATTTTATGGAATTAATCACATTTGATTATCTCTTTTTTATATACCTAGGTATTTTTTTCTTAGGGGGTCTAGTTAAAGGTACCATAGGAGTTGGATTACCGACTGTTACTCTGACGCTATTGTCTTTTTTTTTTGACATAAAAGACTCAATTTCTTTTATTTTAATTCCCGTTATCTTGACCAACCTAGTCCAAATGCTAGATGGTAAGGAATTAAAATCTATTTTTCAGCAAACAAAATTTTTTTTATTTACTTCAGTTGCATTTGTCATCCCTGGTTTTTTGGTTCTAAGGGCTATTAATTCTAATACAATATTACTAATTCTAGCTAGTTTGCTTGTATTGAATTCTTGCTTAGTTTTATTTAATAAAATCATTACGATTAAGAGACACACTTCCTTTCAGACACAGTTTTGGATAGGAGCTCTAACTGGAATTACAACGGGTGTCACAAGTATATATACGATGCCATTTATTTTTTTAATTCAATCTCTTAAATTTAATAAAGAGAAATTAATCCAATTGATGGGCTTGAGCTTCTTTTTATATTCTTTAACTCAATTTACTCTTTTTTATAGCTTTTCAATGATTAATGAAAAAGTCTTGTTATTTTCTTCTGTAGCTTGTGTGCCGATTATATTCGGAGTTATTAGTGGAAAATATTTAAGAAAAGTTTTAAGTGAACAAGCTTTTAAGCTACTATTTAATTATATGCTTCTTATAAGTGGAATCGTAATTATTATTAAAAGCAGTATTTAATTATTTTTTGGTTTTATTTTTATTGTAATAATTTTCTTGTTCTTTAGGAGTAACGGAGCCATCTTTATTAACATCCATTTTTGTTAAAAGTTTTTTTTCTTCATCCTTTGAGATCTTTCCGTCTTTATTGATATCGGCTAGTATTGCGAGGTTCCTTCTCAGTAATCGTGCTTTTTGCACCCTTTGAACATATGCCCTTTCTTCTGCAGGAGTCATCTTTCCATCCTTATTAGAATCAATTGCATTAAACTGCTGTTCTAATTTCTTAATATTGGAATCAATAAATTCTTTTTTAGTAATAGATTTTTTTTCAGCAGCTAATGACGCTGTTGAAGCGACTACAGATACAAATAGAATTAAAAATATTTTTTTCATAAATTTTTTTAACACCTATCGAATAAATTGTAAAATTAAGACTTTATTTGAGATTGTTTTTTTATTCTATATATCAAAACCAAGACAGGAAGGCCAAGCACAGCAGTAAAAATAAAAAACTGAGAATAGCCTATAAGATCAACTATTCCTCCAGCATATCCAGCGATTAATTTTGGAACAAATAACATCATAGAACTAAACAATGCGTATTGTGTAGCTGTAAATTTTATAGAAGTCAGAGAGGAAAGATAAACAACAAAGGCCGCACCTGCAAAACCACTGGCAATATTGTCTGCCGTAATTACAACTATTAAAAATGTAATATTGATATCGCTCACGGCTAACCAAGCAAATAATAGATTGCTGAAAGCAGCAACAATTGCTCCAACTAACAAGCTTTCAATGACTCCTTTATGCATTGAATAAAGACCACCAAGAAACCCACCAACAATAGTTGCAAATAAGCCAAAAAATTTGGAGTAGGTAGCAATTTCACTAATTTGATATCCTTTTTCCAAATAGAATACGTTTGCCATCACACCCATTACAATATCTGCAATCCTGTAGAGACCAATTAAAACTAAAATTAAAATAGCAACTTTTTTATACCGACTAAGAAAATCTTGAATAGGATCAATATAAGAAAGTTTAACTTCTTTTATTGAAATAAATTTTATTTTACTCAAGAGTGACAGAATGAATAGCGAGCCACCGAATGAAACTCCAATTCTTAATAAAGTATCTAGAGAGTTAAGAAAAATAGATTCATTGGTAAATATTTTTGGTATCAAATTATAAGTTACAAAGAAAATAGCTATTGCTCCAATTAAAGACATTAAGAACTTAATAGAATTAGATGTATTTTTATTTTTTACTTTGTGGACAGTTGGTTCTTTAGAAAAAAGTGTTGTGACTACACCAATCAACATTAAACAGCCCATAATTTGATATACTTTTTTCCAAGTGTTAGCATTGTAAACATCTACACCAAAATAAGATGCTAACCATAAGCTTCCAGCTCCAGATACAATCATGGCAATTCGATAGCCCGCGAGGTACATTGAGGAAAGGGCACCTTGTTTTTGAATTGGTTCGGATTCTATCCTAAAAGCATCAATCACAATGTCTTGAGTGGCACTTGAAAAGGCAATGAGAACAATACCTATTGCAGTATAGAGTAGATTTTTACTTGGGTCGGAATAAGAGGTAATAAAAATAGAAATGATAATTAATATTTGAGATAGAAGAAGCCAACTTTTTCTATGACCAATTTTAGAAAGCAAAGGTAAGCGATAATGATCTACAATTGGTGTCCATAAGAACTTAAATGAATATGCAAATCCAGCCCAGCTAAATAAAGTTATAGTACTTCTTTCGACACCCGCTTTTACTAACCATACAGATAAAGTAGAAAAAATAAGAAGCAGTGGTAAACCAGCAGAAAAACCCAATAAGGACATTCCTAAAGATTTTTTATTCAGAAGTGATTTAATCTTTAAAGAATTCATTAATTAATAATGAAATTATACAATAAATAAATTATTTAGGTATTATTTTAAGGGAGCTGGATTATCGCTTATACTATTGAGATAGGCTATTACATTAGCTCTATCACTATCTTTTCTTAGTCCTGCAAAAGCCATTTTAGTTCCTTTGATATATTTAGAAGGCTTGATTAAGAATTTGTTTAGCTCTTCAAATGTCCAGTCTTTACCATGAGCCTTTAGAGCAGATGAGTATTTATAGTCTGCTTGAGAAGCTGATTTTGTATTCACTATATTCCATAAAGCTGGACCAATCTTGTTGGGGCCACCTTTAACTGCGCTATGACAGGCAGCACATTTCTTAAACTTATTTTTCCCCGCATCTATACTGGCAGATGCAAGCATAGGAGTTATGGGACTCAGTTGCACTTCTTTTTTTACAGCTACCAAATTTGTATTAGCCTTTGTTTCCACACCCTCTATTTTGTAGGCTGATTGTTTAGGCTTCTCGACATGAAAAATTACATGCGAAACTTCTTTAACCCCAATAAGTAGTAAAATAGTAACTAGCACGGCTGCAGCAATCTTATTAAATTCAAAACTATCCATAAATATAAAATGAATTCATATAGTATTTTGAGATAGTTTTAGAGTATAAAATAAAGTTATAGATGTCGCAGTGTAAGAATTTATAAAACATATGAAAACAGCCATAATTATCCCTAGTCATTTAAATGCAAAGAGATTGCCAAATAAGCCCTTACTACTAATCAATAATGAACCTATGATTTTACACGTTTGGAGACAAGCAAAGAAAACAAATATTGATAGCGTAATTGTAGCAACATCTGACAAGGAAATTTTTGATGTCATTACTAGCCATGGAGGAATAGCTATTATAACCAGAAACAATCACACCAATGGGTCAGATAGAATTTTTGAAGCTATAGAATCTTTAGAAAACAAACCTGAACTTATAATAAATGTTCAGGGTGATATGCCATTGATTAAACCAGAGGCTATTAGTCATTTAGAGAAATTTATGAAAACCAATGCATCAGAAATGGGGACTTTAGCCAGCAAACTGAATGAAAAAGATGTGAGCAATCCTAACGTCGTTAAAGTTGAGACGCAGCAAGAGTTAAAATTAGGTAATTTTTCCCAAGCAGTAGATTTTTTTAGAATAAAGGAGCAGAAATCAAAAAACTTGTACCATCATGTAGGAATTTATGCATATCAGTATTCTATTTTAAAAAATTACGTTGGATTGCATAAAACTAAAAATGAGCTAGAAAGAAGCCTGGAGCAAATGAGAGCCTTAGATAACAATATAAAAATTCAAGTGGGATTTATTCAAGACTATCCTTTGGGGGTAGATACACAAGAAGATTTGGAACAAATTAGACTGTTGTACAATGAAAAATAAAATCGCAATTCAGGGAGAGCTAGGAGCTTATTCGCATCTTGCAGCAAGTAAATTATTTAAAAAAGTTAATGTGCTAGCTTGCAAAACTTTCGAAGATGTATTTGAAGCGTGCAAAAAAGATAAAAATATAATTTCAGTAATTCCAATCGAAAATTCTTTAGCAGGGCGAGTAGCAGATATTCACTACTTATTACCAAAATATAAATTAACAATTGTGGGTGAATACTTTCATAAAGTAGAGCATTGCCTTTTAGCAAATAAACAAGTTAAATTAAAAGATATTAAGTTTGTAAGAAGTCATGCACATGCAATTGGTCAATGTCAAAAAAACTTAAAAAAATATAAGTTAACAACAATAGTTGCCGCAGATACAGCCGGTTCCGCTAAACACATTGCTGACAATGCTAGCAAAACGGAAGCTGCAATTGCCTCTTCTCTAGCAGCTAAAATTTATAATCTTACTATCCTAAAAAAAAATTTTGAAGACAAAAAAGGAAACACTACAAGATTCTTGATTATGAAAAAAAAACACAAATTTCCAAAATTATCTAAAGGAAAAAAATTCATTACCACCTGTATATTTATGATTAAAAGCACTCCTGGTGCTCTTTTTAATGCGCTAGGAGGTTTTGCAAAAAATAATGTTAACCTTACTAAATTAGAGAGCTTTTCGGTGAATAATACATTTATGCAAACAATATTTTATTTAGATATAGCAGGTCATGCACAAAATAAGCAGGTCAAGCAATCCATCCAAGAGTTAAAAAAATATACAAAAAAATTAGATATTTTGGGTATTTATCCAGTAGATAAATTTCGATACAAAAAGTAATACACAGAATCTTTTCTATCGTTTTTTCTCTATCTTGTTATACTATCGCATTGGGGAATTGGTAGTAGGTGGAGGTTGCGCTAATCCGGTCAGATTCGAAAGAAAGCAGCCGTAACGTTAATTTTTCAGGTTGTTATTCAGTTCCCCGTTTAATGTTATGAATAATCGAAAAGTTTTATCACTTAAATACCGACCTCAAAATTTTGATCAGCTTATAGGCCAAGAGTCAATGAGCACGGCTATACAAAATGCCATAGAAATGGATCGAGTTCCCAATGCTTATCTGCTTACGGGTATACGAGGCGTAGGCAAAACCACCACAGCTAGAATTATTGCTAAAGCAATTAACTGTAATAAAAAATTTGGAAGTGAAGAGAAGTGTTCTAAAGAAGAATATTGTCATTGCGAGGCTATTGTCGATTCTAGTCATATGGATATTTTGGAAATGGATGCTGCCTCCAAAACTGGAATTGATGATATAAGAGAAATTTTAGAGTCAGCACAGTATTTGCCTGCGAGTGCAAAATATAAAGTTTTTATCATAGATGAAGTTCACATGTTATCAAAACAAGCTTTCAATGCTCTGCTAAAAACCTTAGAAGAACCACCGCCTCATCTTAAATTTATTTTAGCAACCACTGAAGTAAAAAAAATACCTGTCACTATTTTATCTAGATGTCAGAGATTTGATTTACGTAGAATTAAAATGGAGGAAATGCAGCTTTTCTTAAGAGACATTGCCATTAAAGAACAAGCTAAAGTAGACGACAAGGCACTAGCGATCATTGCTAAATCTTCTGAAGGATCTGTTCGTGATGCCTTGTCCGTCTTGGATCAGGCAATTATTACTTTCAATCTTCAAGATCAGGACATAACAGAACAAAATGTAAGAGACATGCTAGGGTTAGCAGATCAGTCTAGAGTGATAGAGCTACTGTCTTTTATTGTAAGAGGCTCACAACAAGATGCATTAAGAGAAGCCGAGGATATTTTTGATATAGGTGCAGACCCTAAGTTAATTTTACAAAGTATGTTGGAAATTATCTATCTAATCTCTCGAACAAAAACTTTTGGGAAGATAGAAAATGATCTCAGTGTATCTGAGTCAGAATCTATTTTAATTAAACAAATATCAGATGAGATTGATCTAACGTATGTATCGATGCTTTGGCACTTCACCCTTAAAGGTATTGAAGAACTAAATTCTACACCCAATCCTTTTCTATCCTTTCGCATGCTTCTTATTCGATTGGCCCATTTAAAAAATATGCCAGATCCTCAACTTTTATTAGAAGAGGATGATTTTGATAATGAAATAGAAACAGAAACCTACAATAATACTACAGGACTCAAAGCAGAGCCGTTGATTTCCAAAACTCAAATCAAGAACACCATTCAAGAAAAAAAAGAAGTACCTAAAATCAAGCCTGATACAGTAAATTTAGCTTCCAGCACTCAAGAAATACATTCTTTTCAAGAGCTAGTAGACTTGACTAACAAGCATAAAGAGATTGAATTGAAATTTGATTTAGAAAGAAATGTGCGTTTGGTAAAATTTGATCAAGGAAAAATTGATATTTCTTTTAATGAAAGTTTATCAAAAGACTTTATTAAGAATCTTTCTTTAAAGCTAAATGAGTGGACTGGTAAGCGATGGATGATTACTTTGTCCAAAGCAGAAGGAGAAACGAGTATTTATGAAACAAAGAGTCAATTAAAAGAAGAAACTTTAAAAGATATTAAACAGACTGAGGCTTATAAAAAAGTTTTAGAAGCATTTCCAGATGCTGAACTAATAGATGTACAAGAGGAGGACCAGAAATAATATGGATTTTAGTAAAATGTTAGAGCAGGCACAAGAAATGCAAAAAAAAATGGCAGATGCAAAAGAGTCTCTTAAAAATATTTCAGTAGAAGGAGAATCTGGTGGTGGGGGAGTAAAAGTAATATTAAATGGAAATGGCGAGATGATTTCTATTCAAATCGATCCTAAAATCTTAGCAGAAGAAAAAAGTGTTATTGAAGATTTGATTGTAGCCGCAACCAATAATGCAAAAAAAAATGTAGAATCAAAAACCCAAGAAGAAATGTCTAAATTGACAGGAGGGCTTCAATTGCCTGCTGGCTTTAAGCTTCCCTTTTAGTATTAAATGAATTTTTCAACCGAACCAGATCTAGATGAACTTATAGCCTTAGTTTCAAAATTACCTGGCCTCGGACCAAAATCTTCAAGAAGGATTGCGCTTTATTTATTAAAAAATAGAGAAAATGTCATGAAGCCTCTTTCTAAATCATTGGAAAAAGTTCATGCAAAAATCATTAGGTGTAATTTGTGTGGGAATATAAAGTCCAAAGAAGTAAAGTGCGATATTAAAAAATGCTCTTATTCTCCCAAGAATTATGAACAGATATGTGTAGTTGAAAATATTGCAGACATGTGGGCTATGGAAAGTACCAATGTATTTCAGGGTCATTATCACATTCTAGGTGGAACTCTTTCAGCTCTTGGAAATTCAAGTCCTGAAGATCTACTCATCAATTCATTGCTAAATCGGATAAAAGAAAACAAAATAAAAGAGGTAATACTTGCAACTTCAGCTACAATTGAAGGCCAAACTACAGCTCATTATATTAACGATAGTATTAAAGATTTGGGTGTAAAAGTTACGAAATTAGCACATGGGTTGCCTGTAGGTGGTGAAATTGAGTATTTAGATGACGGAACTTTATTCTCAGCTTTTAAATTCAGAAGTTCCTTAGTTTCTGATTAAACTTTCGAACTTGATGTAAATTTATATCTATTTTAGTCTTATTTTTATGAGCATTCTTACAATTGTAAAAGAGCCAGATCCTATTCTTAGAAAAAAGTCCCTACCTGTCAAGGAAGTCAATGGGGAAATAAAAAAGTTAATGAAAAATATGCTGGAGACTATGTATGCGGCTCCAGGAATTGGCCTAGCTGCAGTACAGGTAGGTATTTTAAAAAGAATTATTGTTATTGATATCTCGGGAGAAACGAGTCTAAAAAAACCAATTTTTTTTGTTAATCCAAAAATAGTTTGGAAATCAGATATTCTTGAAACAAAACAAGAGGGTTGCCTTTCTATACCTGGGCATTTTGGAAATATAAAGAGACCGGAAGCGTGTCATGTTAAATATTTAGATTATAGTGGAAAAGAAAAAACTTTAAAAGCAGATGGATTGCTAGCAACATGTATTCAACATGAAATAGATCACTGCAATGGAACATTGTTTATAGATTACCTTTCAAAATTAAAAAAAGCTTTTATTATAAAAAAATTAACTAAAGCTCAAAAAAATCAAGAATAAAATTATGACACTTAAAGTTGTTTTCATGGGTACGCCTCAGTTTGCCGTACCTGCTTTAAAAAAAATTTGTGAAAGTGAAATAGATATCGTTGCTGTGTATTCGCAGCCGCCTAGAAAATCTAATAGAGGAATGAAGATTGAAAAAAGTCCAGTTCATGAATTTGCAGATAATAATAATTTAAACATTAGAACTCCTAGTAAACTAGATAATGATTGGGAATATTTTAAATCACTAACCTTTGATTTGGCTATTGTAGTTGCGTATGGTCAAATTATTTTAAAAAATTTTTTAGAAATTCCAGAGCATGGATTTTTAAATATACATGCATCTATTTTACCTAAATGGAGAGGAGCAGCACCAATACAAAGATCAATTATGGAGCAAGATACTTTCACAGGGATATCGATTATGCAGATTGAAGAGCAATTGGATGCTGGTCCAGTATTAATTAAACAGGAAATTGAATTAAATGAAAATAGTACCACAGGGCAGGTCGAGCAAAACTTATCTGAAATAGGAGCCGATAAAATTTTAGAAGCTATTCATTTAGTTGAAAAAAAAGAAGCTGTATATATTCCTCAAGACGACAACGCAGCAACCTATGCCAAAAAAATTAAAAAAGAAGATGAGACAATTGATTGGAGCAGAGATGCCAAAGCAATCATTGCCCAAATTAATGGGTTAAATCCTAGACCAGGAGCATACTTTGAATATAGGGGTGAAAAAATAAAAATTTGGAAAGCTAGCTATGGAAGTGGAGAAGGAGAACCAGGCACGGTTATGAATGATAATCTTCAAATAGCTTGTGGAAAAGGATCAATTTCTGTTAAAGAAATACAGAGACCTGGAAAAAAAATTCAACCAATAAAAATATTTTTATTAGGATTTGCCATTCCAGAATCTACACAACTTAAGTAATGAGAAGATATAAGTGTATTGTTGAATATGATGGGACATCTTTTGTGGGGTGGCAAAGACAAACAAACGGATATTCAGTTCAAGAAGCTGTTGAAAAAAGTTTAAAATCTATTACGCAAGAAAAAATTAGAATTCATGGATCTGGGAGAACGGACACGGGAGTTCATGCAAAAGGGCAGGTTATTCATTTTGATTCCAACACAAATTTAGATGAATATACAATTACTAGTGCACTCAATCATTACTTAAAAAAAGAACTTATTAGTATTTTAAGCACAGAAATTGTTGATGATAATTTTGATGCACGACGAAGTGCCATTCTAAGAACTTATGAATATTTGATTATCAATAGAGCTGCACCATTAGCCATTGATAAAAACAAAGCATGGCATATCTCAAAACCCTTAAATGAGAAATTAATTTTTGCTGCAATAAAAATTTTTGAAGGGACCCATGATTTTACTACTTTTCGTGCAGCCTCTTGTGAAGCCTCCTCGCCTATTAGAACCATTGAATACACAGAGGCATTTGCTCGTAATGAAGAAATTTTAATTACTTTTCAGTCTAAATCTTTTTTGCAACATCAAGTGAGGTCTATGATTGGTGCATTGAAACTTATTGGAGAGGAAAAGTGGAGTATACGTGATTTACAATCCGCTTTAGATTCTAAAGATAGATCTAGGTGTGCCGCGCTTGCTCCAGCCTGCGGATTGTACTTACTTAAAGTAAGTTTCTAATACTTTGTAGTATATCTTTTTTAATTTTTTTAAATCATTTACGGACACACATTCATTAATTTTATGCATAGTGTTGCCAACTAAGCCAAATTCTACACAGGGAGCAATGTCTTTAATAAATCTTGCATCAGAAGTTCCACCACTGGTGGAAAGAACTGGCTTTTTATTTGTAATTTTTTTAATTACTTGAGACATCATGCGTACGGTCTCTCCCGGCTTTGTAATAAAGGCTGTTCCAGTTTCTGAAAATTTAACAATAGGTTTGCACTTATATTTTTTGGCTATTGTCTGAACGATAGTAGAAATCTTTTTTTTTAAAGAAGAGTGGTTATGCTTGTTGTTAAATCTAATATTAAAAGTTGCAGAGGAAGTTGCTGGAATAACATTGTCAGCATGGCTATCAGTCCCAATTTTGGTAATTTCTAAATTCGAAGGTTGAAAATTATTTGTTCCATTATCTAATTTAGTTGATTTTAATTTATCTAGTATTTTTATTAAAGGAGTAGAAGGGTTACATGCTTCATGAGGGTAAGCAACATGGCCTTGAATTCCTGATAGGGTTAGATGTGTTGTAATACTTCCTCTTCTCCCTATTTTCATCATTTGTCCTAAAACTTTTCTATTAGAAGGTTCTCCGACAATACAAAAGTCAATTTTTTCTTTTTTCTTTTTTAAATAATTCACCACTTTTTTGGTTCCGTTGATGGCTACTCCTTCTTCGTCTCCAGTAATAATAAAACTAATTGAACCTTTAAATTTTTTTTGGTCTTTTATAAATTCGCTAACTGCAGCAATAAAGCAAGCAATTCCACCCTTCATATCGCTAGCGCCTCTTCCATAAATTTTTCCATTTTTTACTATTCCTGAAAATGGACCCGCATCCCAAGACTTTGCGTTTCCTGTTGGAACTACATCAGTATGTCCTGCAAAACAAAAATTGGGAGAAGATGTGCCCAGTCTCGCATATAGGTTTTTTATGGGAGGTGTATTTTTATCTTTAAAGTTAAGAATTGTGCATTTAAACCCTAGAGATTTAAGTCGCTTTGTAACAAGATCAATTGCTCCCGCATCAATCGGTGTAACACTTGGTATTTTGATTAGTTCTTTAGTGAATGAAAGTTCGTTAATAATTTTTGCCATTTACTCTCTTAGTAAATCATTAACAGAAGTTTTGCTTCTTGTTTTTTCATCTACAGTTTTTACGATGACCGCGCAGTATAAGTTTGGACCATCTTTATCATTGTTGCTTGGCATGCTACCGGCTACCACCACTGAGTAGGGAGGTATTTTTCCGTAAGAAATTGATTTTGTTTTTCGGTCATAAATTTTTGTAGAAGCCCCAAGATAAACACCCATAGAAATAACAGAGCCTTCTCGAACAATGACACCTTCTGCAACTTCTGATCTTGCTCCAATAAAACAGTTGTCTTCAATGATCACCGGACTGGCTTGAAGAGGCTCTAGGACTCCACCAATTCCAACTCCACCACTGATATGGCAATTTTTTCCTATTTGAGCACAAGAACCAACGGTGGACCATGTGTCAATCATAGTACCTTCATCTACATAACCGCCTATATTAATAAAGCATGGCATAAGGACAGCATTTTTTCCAACAAAGGATCCTTTTCTAACAGGAGAGTTTGGTACCATTCTAAATCCTGCTTTAACGTGATCTTCTTTGTTCCATCCTGCTGTTTTCCCTTTTATTAAATGAGCTTTATCGTACCAGCTGCTATAGGGACCACTTAAAGTTTCCATTTCATTAACCCTGAAGCTTAAAAGTATCGCTTTTTTAATCCATTCGTGAACGATCCAATTGTCACCTTTTTTTTCTGAAACTCTTATTTTGCCCTGGTCAAGAGATTCAATAGTATGCTCAATAGCCGTAATAATTTTTGAGTCGGAGTCTTTAGAAATAGTGTCTCTTACTTCCCAAGCTTGATTGATTGTGTTTTCTAGTTCCATAATTTTAATTAATGTTTTTATTTATTTCAGTTAAAAAATCAATGAGATTTTTTACCTTATAATGAACATGCTTTCCATCATATCCTTCTTTACAGTAGCTATCATCATTTTCAATCCAGGCCGTTTTCATTCCCAAGTTATGAGCAGGTAATAAATTTTTAGCAATATCTTCAAAAAAAATACTCTTTTTTGGATCTAGATTGTGGGTAGAAATTAACAAATGATAAGGTTCCACCTCTGGCTTAGGCATAAATTTTGAGTCAACTATATCGAACATTTTAGTAAAATGTTTTTCTATACCCAGTCGTTCAGTTACTTTTTTAGCATGTTTTCTAGTACCATTCGTAAAAATAACTTTCTCTCCTGGCAATTTCTCGATTTGGATCCCTAACTCTTCATCTTTATTAAGCAATGTATAGTCAATATCATGTACAAATTCTAAAAATTTATCTGGATCAATATCGTGCTTTTTCATTAAGCCATTAAGTGTAGTTCCGTGGTCATGAAAATAAGTATTTTTAATTTTTAAAGCTTCTTCCTTAGATACACTTAGGTTTTCTTCTATAAACTGACACATTAAATCATCAATCTTGTCAAATAAGTTAGTAGTATTTGGATAAAGAGTATTATCTAAATCAAAAATCCAATGACGAATATTTTTAAGTTCTATCATTGAATAATTAATGTTCCTGCTCCAGTGCTGGAAAATAACTCATGTAAAACAGCATGAGGTTTTCTTCCATCAATAATTACAACGCCTTTCACACCTCCTTGAATAGCAGATACGCAGGTTCTAATTTTAGGAATCATTCCACCGGTAATTGTTTCATTTTGTATTAGCTCTTCAGCCTCTGCAATAGTCAGTCTTGATATTAAATTTCCATTCTTATCATTTACACCAGGAACATCAGTCATTAGCAACAATCTTTCAGCATTAATTTCATTTGCTATGGTTCCAGCAGCAGTGTCCGCATTAATATTATATATTTGTCCTTTAGAATCCATTCCCATAGGAGCTACTACTGGAACTAATCCTTTTTCAATAAAAGTATTA
The DNA here is from genome assembly GCF_000195085.1 of Candidatus Pelagibacter sp. IMCC9063. Taxonomy (NCBI): domain Bacteria; kingdom Pseudomonadati; phylum Pseudomonadota; class Alphaproteobacteria; order Candidatus Pelagibacterales; family Candidatus Pelagibacteraceae; genus Candidatus Pelagibacter; species Candidatus Pelagibacter sp. IMCC9063. Next base: position 486,560 of record NC_015380.1, read on the forward strand.
AGTAGTTCTATATTTATATTTTCTGGCTCAGCGACAAATCCAAGCTCAGGATTAATAGCTTTAGTAACATGAATAATATTGTTTTTTTTAACGGTTACAGATTCAGCTTTAGCTCCATATTGTTGAATAGTGTTTACCAAATCTGGGTTAATTTCATTAAGCAAAACTTCTTCTACTATTTTAATAACTTTTTCATCTGTTACCCTTAAACCTAAAATAAATTTAGATTCAATATCATGTTTTTTTAATTTTATTTTGATTTGAGGGCCACCACCATGAATAACAATTGGCTTTATACCAATTCTCTTACAGACGGCAGCGTCTTGGGCAAAAGCCTTGGTTAACTGGTCAGTTGCCATAACCTGGCCACCGTACTTTAAAATAATTTTTTTATTTTGATATTTTTCAATGAACTTAGTTGCTTCTTTTAGGGGAGGAGCCTCTTTGGGCCAAAACTCAGAAAAATCCATCTAGACTGTTTTGATTGTAGTTTTTCTAATAATTACATATTGCTGAGCCATAGTTAGAACGTTGTTAACCGTCCAATAGACTACCAGTCCCGAAGGAAACGAAGCTAGCATTACAGTTAAGAATAGAGGAAAGAATGCAAATATCTTAGCTTGTATAGGATCAGTTGGAGCAGGATTTAGCTTCTGCTGAATCCACATGCTTACACCCATTAAAATAGGCCATACACCAATCATTAAAAATGAAGGAGGATCCCATGGTATTAAACCAAACAAATTAAACAACGAAGTTGGGTCAGGTGCTGACAAGTCTTGAATCCAACCAAAGAATGGAGCGTGTCTCATTTCTAAAGTTACAAATAGCATTTTGTAAATAGCGAAAAAAAATGGAATTTGAATTAGCATCGGTAAACAACCAGAAACAGGATTGATTTTTTCTTTTCTATATAGCCCCATCATTTCCGTTTGAATTTTTTGTTTATCATCTTTATATAAATCTTTCATTCTAGCTATTTCTGGCTGTAGAGCTTTCATTTTAGCCATAGATGCAAAAGAGTAGTTTGCAAGTGGAAAAAATAAAATTCTTATTCCAGCAGTCAATAAAACAATGGCCCATCCAAAATTACCTGAAAAATTATATAAATAATCGATGATAAAAAATAAAGGTTTTGTAAAAAAGTAAAACCATCCCCAATCAATCGCTAAATCAAATTTGTTGATATTCGCAGATTCTGCGTATCCATCAATTGTCTTTACTTCTTTAGCTCCTATAAAAAATTGAGAAGAGCTTGAATTTATTTTCCCAGATGGAATGGATGTTGGGTTAGTTAAAATATAATTAGCCTTGTAAGCAGTGTCGTAAATAAATTCTGCATTAAAGGCTTGTTTTTTTTGTGGAACAATTGCTGTGAGCCAATATTTGTCTGTAATACCAAGCCAACCTGAAGTCCCTTGGTATTTTTGGTTCTTGTCCTTAACATCGTCATAATCTTCTTCTTGAAGGGTTTCATCAATCACTCCAACTAAACCCTCATGCAGAATGTAAAAATCTTGAACTTGTGGTTTTTCTTTTCTAGTTATTTGAGAGTAGTGAAAAAGATCAACATTAGCTTTAGAATTGTTTTTAATACTTTCGGTAATAGAGAATAAATACTGATCATCAACCTCAATTTTTTTTGTAAAAACTAAGCCGTTTTGATTGTCCCATTCTAATTCTATAGGAGTTCTGGGGGTAAGAGTTCTGTTTCTAGTAAGTTTCCAAACACTATTGTTATCAGGGACATTAATATTATTAGCACTGGCCCAGCCACTTTCTAAATAATATCCTTTGTTAATTTTTTTAGGATTTAGAATAACTACTTGTTTGCTATTTTCATCAAGGCTTTCTTGGTAATTTTTTAATGTGACATCATCAATCAGTGCACCTACTAAAGAAATAGAACCAGTAATTTTTGCATTGTCTAATTTTACTCTTTGATCTGTTAATAGGGCTTCTTGTCTAGATACTTTTTTTTTCTGTACTTGAATTTTTTTATTTAAAGATGGAGCCGATGGCTTTCCCGCGGTTGGTTTTGTTTGTATGGTTTTTTCTACTTTTGCCTGTTCTTTTTTTATTTCAGGATCTATTACAAGCACTTGCCAACCTACAATAATAATAGTGGAAAGAATAATGGCTGTTAAAATATTTTTAGTATCCATTATATATTTTTTCTTTCTGTACAGGGTCGTATCCAGCGCTACCACCCAACCAAGTTAGAGGATGACATTTTAATATTCGAAGAATTCCCTTGCCACAACCTTTAAGACAACCATGCACTTTAACTGAATCTATAAAATAATCAGAACATGTCGGTTCAAATCTACAAGAATGATGCAACAAAGGAGAAATTAAATATTTATAACCCTTTATTATACCGATGACGCATTGACTCAAGAATTTATTCATAAATGTACTTTTAATTTGCTTCTTTAAATTTGCTCTTCAGCTCTTCTACTAAATTTTGAAAGTTCTCGTCATATACTTTTGCTTTTGCAAAAATTGCGTATTTATATTTTTTGTTAAACGAAGAGCTCAGTTCTACAATTGCTTTTCTGGTTGCCATTTTTAATCTTCTTCTAATTTTATTTCTTTTGACTGCGTTACCAAGTTTTTTTGCAGAAACACAGCTTAACACTACTTTTCGATTATTGCTTAGTTCTTGCTCTAGTTTTCTATAATAAATCGTAAATAATTTTGATATTATTTTTTTACTTTTTAAAATCTGTTTAAATTCAGTATTGCCAGAAAGACTTTCAAATTGGATGGAAGCTGCCATTACACTAAGCAGATATTCTTTTTCTACCTTTTGCTCTTCTTCTTGCTATGACTTTTACTCCACTTTTAGTAGCCATTCGCGAACGGAATCCGTGTCTTCTAGCTCTTACTTTTTTGCTTGGTTGAAATGTACGTTTCATTGCTATATTTGCTATATTTAAATTTTCGCTATTTATAGGTAATTAGATTTAGGATGTACAGGATAAATTAAGTATTAAATATCAATATATGAAAAAATTTTCCAAGCTAAAAATAGTGATAGGCCTTGCCTATTTATCCATTGTGACTTTGGTGGTTGTCTTGTTTTTTTATTATGGAGCCAATTCCTTTTTAGATCTGGAGTTTTTAAAAAACAATAAAGAAAGAATATTCAATTTTAGAGATCAAAACTTTATTTTATTGTCAGTTATCTATTTTTTAGTAGCCATTATATGGGTATTTCTAATGGGCTTTGGATTGCCTTTGGTAATTATTGCTGGCTTTGCTTTTGGAGTGGTGTGGGGATCAGTACTTTCTATTGTTTCATTTTCTATAGGAGCCTCGCTTCTTTATGTGTTTGCCAATCATTATTTTAAAGATTTAGTTCATCAGTATCTAAGCAGCAAATTTTCTTCATTAACAAAACACTTTAACGAAAATGAATTTAGTTATTTCTTTTTTATTCGTGTCATTCCTGGAATTCCTTTTCCAGTTAAAAATGTCATGCCAGTTTTGTTTAATATGAAAGTAAAGAATTTTTTTTTAGCCACTTTTTTTGGAGAATTGGTGCCCATCATTATCTCTGTTAGTATTGCCAGTGGATTTGCTGGGGCATTTGAAAATAACAAACAATTGAGTTTTGATTTGTTTTATACTCCAGAAATATTTCTTCCTTTATTAGGAATGGGTTTTATGGTATTATTTTCTAACTATTTAAAAAAAAAATATTTTAGAAAATAAATTATGACATTTGAACTTCCAACTTTAAACTACCCAAAAAATGCTTTAGCTCCAGTAATGTCTGAGGAGACTCTTGATCTTCATCACGGCAAACATCATCAAACATACATTACTAACTTGAATAACTTTGTTAAAGACACAGATCTTTCTGGATTGTCCTTAGAAGAAATTATTAGCAAGACTGCAGCGGACACGTCTAAAGCTGGGATTTTTAATAATGCAGGACAGCATTGGAATCATATTTTATTTTGGAATTGCATGAAGCCAAAAGGTGGTGGAGCAATGCCGCCAGAACTAGAAAAAAGAATTATTTCAGACTTTGGAAGTGTAGACCAATTTAAACAAGATTTTATTCAAGCAGGTACCACACAGTTTGGGTCTGGTTGGGCTTGGCTAGCAATTAATAACGGAAAGTTAGTAGTTACCAAAACTGCAAACGCATCTAATCCTTTGGTCGACAATATGAAACCTATCTTTGGTTGTGATGTGTGGGAGCATTCTTATTATGTTGATTATCGAAATAGAAGACCTGACTATTTAAAAGCTTTTGTTAATGATCTTGCTAACTGGGAATTTGTTGCCTCTCAATTAGATTAGTTTTTATATTTCAGACATAGTCGATCACAAATAAGAGAAAGAGAATGTTAAAAAGTATTTTTATAATTTTTCTGTTTCAGCTTATTGGAGAATCCGTTCAAAAATATTTCGAACTTACTATTCCAGGACCAGTTATTGGCTTAATTCTTTTATTAATTAGCTTTATATTATTAAAAAATAGTAAAAATATTTTTGTTAATAAAGCAAAAAATGAAATCGTTTCTACAGCTACTCATATTTCTAATTACCTTTCCTTGCTGTTTGTCCCAATAGGAGTGGGTGTTGTGATGCATCTTTCTTATTTAGAAAAAAATTATATCGAGGTTTTGGGGGTAATTTTTTTTAGTACCATTTTAACTATTGGTTTTACAGCGCTTGTTATGGAAGCCATCAATAATCGATTTAAAAAAAATGATAGAAAAAAATAAATTATATAATATTTGGGTTTATTTACAGGCAGAATCTCTGTTTTGGCTTACTTTAACCATTGGCGCTTTTTTAATTGGAGATTATTTTTATAAAAAATCCAAGCTAAACCCATTAGTGAATCCAGTTGCTATTTCTATATTAATTGTGTCGGGCATTTTAATTGGTACGGATGTTTCTTACGAAAGATATTTTAATGGAGCAAAGTTTATTCATTTTATGTTGGGACCAGCTACCGTTGCTTTGGCCATACCCATTTGCAAACAAATTCATCTAATTAAAAAAGAATCAGGAAGTATTTTTATTTCACTTGTCCTAGGTTCTTTATTTGCAATTTTCAGCACTTACTTTTTTGCAAAATTAATGAATTTAGATCTTGAAATTATTTATAGTATGATACCACGATCTGTCACCGCTCCTATTGCCATGGGTATCTCGGAGCTTATAGGGGGTGTTCCTTCTTTAACCGCAATTATTACAATCATCACAGGAATTGTAGGAGCTTCTTTTGGTACATTTGCTTTAGATGTATTGAGAGTAAAAGATATGACCGCACGAGGATTTGCTTTTGGACTTGCTAGTCATGGAATAGGGACTGCTAGGGCTATGAGCAAAAATAAAACCGCAGGTGTATTTGCTGCATTAGCTCTGGGTTTAAGTGGAATTGCGACATCTATTTTAATACCACTATTATTTAAACTAATTAATTTTTAATTTTTTTACTAATTTAAAAAGATTTGTAATTTTCCTTTCATTTATTAAGCCTGTATTAAAATTTCTTGGAGAGGTGTGGTAAGAGCTTACCAACAACTTCCCATCTGGAAGTTTATATTTTTTACCATGACCAAAAATATAATTTTTTTTATCAAGCGAATACTTCCTTTGATAAAATTTTAATATTTCATCAAAAGCCACTTTACCAATTGTAACCAAAATTTTGGCCTCTCTTAGGATATGTAGTTCTCCTTCCAAAAACTTAGAACAGTTTAATAATTCTTTTAATTCTGGCTTATCTCCTGGAGGCACACATTTTAAAACATTGGTTATAAAGCAGGATAGTTTTAAACCATCGTTAATATCAGTAGAGGTTGACTGATTAGATAGACCCGCTTTGTAAAGGCACTTAAACAGAAGATCTCCTGATTTATCTCCTGTAAATACACGGCCCGTTCTAGTAGCTCCGTGAGCTGCTGGCGCGAGACCAAAAATGATTATTTTTGATTTTTTATCGCCAAATCCAGGAGTAGGTTTCCCCCAGTAGATTTGATTACGGTATTGTTTCCTTTTTTCTTTTGAAATTTTTTTTCTAAAAGCAACTAATCTCGGGCACTTAGAACAATTGGTAATTGTTTGATTTAAATTATCTAAACTTATCTTCATAGAATTTTTAATATAACACCTTAGATTTTGGCGTATAGATTTAAGACAACGTAAGAATTAACAGTATCCATGCCTGCGGTATTTTGTTCAAAATAGCATGTAACTTATTTTTAATTTTTTTTACAATTAAATACAAAGTATAAGTTTTCTTAATGAGTAAAATTATTTCTTTAATAATTGTTTTTGTGCTTATGCTTATTGGAATATCCAATGCTCATATTCAGCATTATGAAAATTTAAACGAAATAAAATTTGAAATATATAGAAACGATAACAAGGTTGGTTATCATAATATTATTTTTAGTAGAGACAAAGGAATGTTAACGGTTAAAAATGAGATCCAGTTTGAAATTAAAAAACTAGGGATTTCATTTTATAAATACCAATCTGAAGGCACAGAAATATACGATCAGGACGGACTTCTATTTAGATTTAATTCTAAAACTTCCGACAATGGAAAATTGAAATTTTGCAATATAGAGGCACAAAATAATAAAAATTATTTAATAGAGGGAACCAATTATAAAGGCTCTTTAAATAAAGATTTTGCAATTTCTTCTTATTGGAACCATGAAATTTTAAAAAAAAATACACAAATTTCAGGTATCACTTGTAAGATGCGAAATCAAAAAGTTACTTTTCTCAAAAATGAAACAATAGAAGTAAAAGGGCAGGTAACCAAAACTTCAGTTTTTAATATCAGGGGAGAAGGACTAGATACCCAAATATGGTATCGAAAAAAAGATATGGCTATTGCAAGACAAATTCTTAATCAAAAAGGAGTTTGGCGTTATGAAATAATAAGTCTTAATTAGGATTCTCTTTTAAGAATTCAATATAATCCGTTACTTCATTAAACTTTTCATCCTCAATATCTTTGTAGCTATTGTTAAATTTATTTTTAACGCAAAGGGCAACATGTGCGTAAGGATTTCTACCTTTGGGATGATTGAGGTGATCTGGTAACTGACCTTGTAAATAATCACCAGCTTCTTGTATCATTTTCCACATTTTACTGGCGTTTTCTTTATTCATACTAAAAATACTTTGTTTTATCTCTTTTGTTGTTGGTTCACCAGGTAAAATTGTAAGACAAGTCTCAAGTGAAGGGGCAAAATCAATTGCTGAAAATGCAATTCATTACCAGGATAATTGGAAAATTATATCCATTAATTTATTAAACTAATCTAACTCAAATTGTGTTGAGTAATTTTTTTTTAATGAATGGTTCTGTTTTTTTTTATCTAGGTAACAATTACCGATAACCAGTTTATCTAGATCTGTTCCCATAAAACAATTGAATGCATCTTGTGGTGTGTTAACAATAGGTTCCCCCCTGACATTAAAGGATGTGTTTATAAGAATGGGGCAATTTGTTTTTTCTTTAAACTTTTCAATTAACCTAAAATATTTTTCATTTGTTTCTTTAAAAACAGTTTGTATTCTTGCAGAATAATCAACATGAGTAACAGCTGGTATTTCTGATCTTTTCACATTTAGTTTATCTATACCAAATAAGTTTTTTTGATCTTCTGTCATCTTAATGGTTTTATTTTTATTAATATTTGCAACCATTAACATGTATGGGCTATTCACATTAATATCGAACCAATCTGACAAATCTTCTTTTAATATTGATGGTGCAAATGGACGAAAACTTTCTCTATATTTAACTTTTAAATTTAAATTCTTTTGCATTTTTTCTGATCTTGGATCACTTAGAATAGATCTTCCTCCAAGTGCACGCGGTCCAAATTCCATTCTTCCTTGGAACCATCCAATTGCTTCTTCTTTTGATAAATCTGTAGCAGTTTTATCTAATAATTCTTCATCTTTAAAAATTTCATACTTTGCACCAGCTTTATCAAGCTGTTCTTCAATTTCTTTTTGTGAATATTCTGGTCCTAGATAAGAACCTTGCATACTGTCATTATGATCAACTTTTCTGGGGTTATTTTGCTCAATATGCCATAAAGCTAGAGCAGCACCCAGAGATCCACCAGCATCGCCTGCAGCAGGCTGAATCCAAATATTATCAAATATTTTTTGTTTTAGGATCTTTCCATTCGCAACACAATTAAGGGCAACACCCCCAGCTAAACATAAGTTGGGTATATTAAATTCTTCTTTTAAAGATTTAGCAATTTTAATCATTATATCTTCTGTTACTTTCTGAATGGATGCAGCAATATCCATATGAAATTGAGTTAGCTTTTCGTGTTTAGCATCTCTAACTTTCTGGCCAAATAAGTTATCAAATTTTTTATTAGTCATTGTTAGACCAGTTGCATAATTAAAATATGCTTGGTCGAGATGAAATGATCCATCTTCCTTTATGTCGATAAGATTATTTTTAATTTTGTCTACATAAATTGGCGCTCCATAAGGAGCCAAGCCCATAAGTTTATATTCACCACTATTTACTTTAAAACCCGTGTAATAAGTAAATGCCGAATACAGTAACCCTAAAGAATGAGGGAAATGTATTTCTTTTTTAATCCCAAGGCTGTTACCTTTGCCAATAGCAACCGTAGTTGTTGCCCATTCACCAACACCATCAGCAGTTAATACTATAGCTTCTTCAAATGGGGATGGGAAAAAGGCACTAGCAGCATGACTTAAGTGATGATCTGAAAAGAAAATTTTTTTATTATCATTAAAATTATTATCATGTCTCTTCAATTCATTAAAAAGCATTTTTTTTTGAAAAAGTTTGTCCTTTAACCAAATTGGCATTGCCATACAAAAAGACCTAAAACCTCTTGGTGCAAAAGCAACATAAGTCTCAAGCAATCTCTCAAATTTTAAAAAAGGTTTCTCAAAAAAAATAATTTGATCAACATCATTAAGTTTAAGTTTTGTAAAATTTAAAACAAATTCGATTGCGTTAAATGGGTAACTAGAATCATGTTTTTTTCTTGTAAATCTTTCTTCTTGGGCTGCTGCAATAATCTTACCATCAACAAGAATAGTTGCAGCGCTATCATGATAGAATGCTGAGATACCTAAAATAGTTTTCACTTAAAAAATTGTATAAATAAATGGAGCCACAGCTGTACCTTGACTTAAGACAATCAATCCACCAAATAATGCCAAAGTTAACAATATCGGAAGTAACCAGTATTTTTTTCTATATCTTATAAATTCAAAAAATTCTTTTAAGAAGTCCATAATTAAAATTGATTTTTCATCTTGCTTTTAATATCAGATCTCTCAATCCAATAAGTTTTTTCATTATTTTTTTTTAAATTTAATAAATTTTTCCCTAAAATTTTCATAACAAAAGAGATCGGCGAAAGAATTGTAAAAAAAACCAAACTCATTACAATTGGAGAAACAAAACTACCTAGCAAAATACCAAATTTAAACCATAATTTATTTAATGGAGATAAAATACTTGAATTCAATAAACCCAAAACTAAAAATAAAAAAGAAATGACCATAGACCAAATTCTAATAGTTTCACCCTTGAATAATGGTAGTGTTGAAATAATTAAGAAAACTATAAAAAAAACTAGTCCGAAACTTCTGTTACTGCTTACTTTAATATTATCTTTTTTCAAATTATTACAATCATAGTTAAATTTTTTTTGTTTTTAATATCTTGTTAGTTGTTTAGTTTTTTCTTTAGTTTATTTAGATGTACTATAAAGAACTAATATTATGATCACAAAAGTTTTTTATAATAATTCTTGCAGTATTTGTAGGACAGAAATTAATCATTATAAGAAGATTGCTAAAGATGAGTTTGTTTTTATTGATATCACAGATAATTCTGAAGCAACCAATATGACCAATTTAGACAAAACTAGCTTATTAAGAAGAATGCATGTAATCGAAAATGGAACATTATATTCTGGAGCAAAAGCTTTCTTAATTATTTGGTCTAAAATTCCTAGATATCGAATTTTATCAAAAATATTCAACTTGCCGGTTATATTTACATTGTTTCATTTATTTTATGAAGCAACAGCATATTGCCTGTTTTTAAAAAATAAAAACTAACTAAGCATTAAAAATTAATTTTGCTCTTTAATTAATTTGACATATTTTTAAACTTATGAGGAAAAAAATATTTATTGCAATTATAATTGTGTTTAATTTAATTCTTCTTGAGTTTGCTTGTTATTTTTTAATAAAGCCAATTCAATTAAAATATAGCAATGTAGAAAAGTATCTAAACATAAGTGGAAATATTAAAGATAAAATAATCAGCAAGGAGTATAGAAGTTTTATTCCCTACCTAAGAAGCAAAGATCAGTATGATGACAAAGAATATATCACATTAATTAAAGAGCAAGATTATTTTTTTAATCAATTACAATCTTTTTCTAAAAAAAAGAAATTAAATATTTTAATACAAGGTGACTCCTGGGGAGAGTCTTTAAATATGAAAGATGTATTTAAAACATATTCAGATGTGTCTAAAAAAAATAATTTTGGTTTAATCAATGCATCAATATCTAGCTACTCAATAACACCTTACTATCATCAAGTTAAAATTTTATACGATCAATTTGGTATTAATCCAAATATAGTGATTTTGATTTTTGATCAAACTGACATTGGAGATGAACTATATAGATACAATACTTTTTTAAATAAGGATCAAAATATACTATTTGAGTATTTCAATAATAAAATTTATACAGATTTAAGTATTAACAATTTAAATTCTGTTAAAATTTTTTTATTCCTTAAAAATTTTTACTTAAAAGAAAAAAATAGATATAACTATTCTCATTTTCAGAATATCAATAATATTTGTAAAAAATTATTTTTTCGTTTTTTCATCAAAACACCTATCGTATTAACACCACTAACCTATGGTATTAATGGCGAAGAAAAGCTTCTTATTTCAAAAGTTATAGAAAATTACATAAATGCAGTTTTTAATAATAAAGAAGTAGAGAAATTGTTTTTTGTTATTCACCCGTTAAAAAAACATACAACTGGAGAGTACAAGTTTAGTAATAGATTAATACTAAAAGATGTCATAAATAAAAGTAAATATAAAAACAAAATTAGATTAGTTGATTTTTTTAACAAACCAGTAAACTCTTATGAGTTTAAAAAAAATGACATTTTTAGCCATCCAACAAAAAAATATTATAAAAATAAATTTTGGCCTACAATTTTTGAAAAAATACTAAATTAGTATACTTTTTTTTAATGTTATTAATTATTGTATTTTGAAAAAACAAAGATTAGTTAGTTATTAAAGAGTAATTATACTCTTCTATTTTGTAATCATAGCAGTGCTTATTTACCCATCAAAGATCAGTGTTTGACTTTGTTGATGTTTTTCTATTTAAAACGGTTTGTATTTGTTTATACAAATACATAATTACTAATACTAACAAGAAAGTACAAAATGAGTCTAAAAGGAAAAGTAAAATGGTTTAATGAAAAAAAAGGTTTTGGTTTCATTGAACGTGAAGACGGAAAAAAAGATGTTTTCGTTCATATCTCTGCAGTCCAAGCGGCTGGCTTAGATTACTTAGATGAAGGAAGTTCTATTAATTTTGACGTAGAAGACGGCCCTAAAGGACCTTCTGCAGTAAATCTAAAGCAAGAATAATCCCAATCGTAAAATAGTTAGGAGGCCCGTTTTGGGCATACACTACAATTACAAAGCAAAGCGTGGTGAACGTGCTATGCAAAAGGAGCAAAAACGAAAAAGTCGTTTAGCTTCTAAAAAATTGAAGCGGGCCCCCTTAACTACCACTACCACCACTCCATCTTTTACAAGTGCTCCGAGAGAAAAACGTGTAGAGATGCACGATATTAATAAAATAATTACTTTGGACGATCTAACCAATCCTGACAATTAATTTTTTTCAATAAACGAAATTAAAAAATTCACTGGATTTTAAAAAAACAACATGTATTAACAATCGAAAATATGGAATTAAAGTTAAGAAATATCGCTATTATTGCCCACGTTGACCACGGGAAAACAACCTTGCTTGATAATATTATGAAGCAAAGTGGAATGTTTCGAGACAATGAGGCCGTAGCTGAACGGTTAATGGATTCTGGTGATTTAGAAAAAGAAAGAGGAATTACTATTCTTGCAAAACCTACATCAGTGATGTGGAAAGACGTTCGAATGAATATTATTGACACGCCAGGTCACGCAGATTTTGGTGGAGAAGTAGAGCGTGTTCTTGGAATGACAGATGGTGTTATTCTTTTGGTTGATGCAGCAGAAGGTCCAATGCCGCAGACAAAATTTGTTTTAGGAAAAGCATTAAAGCAAGGCCTAAGACCCATTGTCGTTATTAATAAAATTGACAGACCTGATGGCAGACCCAAAGAAGTTATTGATGAAGTTTTTGATTTATTTGTTTCTCTAGACGCAACAGACGAACAGTTAGATTTCCCTATTTTGTATGCATCTGGAAGAGCTGGATGGTGTGCAAAAGAATTAGAAGATCCAAGAGAAAATTTACACCCATTATTAGATTTAATTTTAGAGCATGTGTCAGAACCAAAAGTCGACAAGGAAAGACCTTTTGCGATGTTGGTTACATTGCTTAGTGCAGATTCTTATTTAGGCAGATGTTTAGTAGGACGGGTTATTCATGGAACTGCAAAAATGAACGATAATGTAAAAGCTATTAATTTAAAAGGCGAAGAAGTGGATACTGGAAGATTAACCAAACTTTTTACTTTTGCTGGTACAGAAAGAATTCCTGCGGAAACGGTTTCTGCTGGTGATATTGTTTGTATTGCTGGATTAGCAGATGCTTCGGTTGCAGACACTATTTGTGATGTAGCAGTTGAAGAACCATTGCAATCTACTCCAATAGACCCTCCAACTATGTCAGTAACCATTACGGTTAACGATTCTCCTTTTGCAGGTAAAAATGGTAAAAAAGTTACCTCTACAGTTATTCGTGAGCGGTTAATGAAAGAGGCAGAGAGCAATGTTGCAATTACTTTCAGAGAAAATGATGGAAAAGACGCTTTCGAGATTGGTGGTAGAGGAGAACTTCAAATTGGAGTTTTGATTGAAACCATGAGAAGAGAAGATTTTGAATTGACAGTATCAAGACCAAAAGTTTTATACAAAACAGAAGATGGTCAAAAATTAGAACCAATGGAGGAAGTCACTATTGATGTGGATGAAGAATATGCAAGTAGCGTAATCGATAATATGAATCAGCGTAAAGCTGAGATGACAGACATGAAAGACACTGGAGCTGCCAAAAAACGTATTATTTTTAAAGCACCATCTAGAGGGCTAATTGGATATCAAAGTAGATTTTTAACAGATACCAAAGGTACAGGAGTTCTAAACAGAATTTTTCATTCTTATGGACCATTTAAAGGTGAAATTATTGGAAGAAGAAGTGGAGCTTTAATATCAATTGATACAGGAAAGGCAGTTGCTTTTGCTATTTGGAAACTTCAGGAGAGAGGTAAAATGTTTGTTTCTCATAACACAGAAGTATACCAAGGAATGATTGTTGGAGAACATTCTAGAGAAAATGATCTAGTTATTAATGTCATGAAAGGAAAGCAGCTTACAAACATGCGTACATCAGGCCATGACGAAGCAGTATCTCTGATACCACCGGTTATTATGAATTTAGAGGAGTTAATGGCTTACATCAATGAAGATGAGTTATTAGAGGTCACTCCTCAACACTTGAGACTAAGAAAAAAATTCTTACTAGAGCACGAAAGAAAACGTGCTTCTAAAAGCTAATCCACAGGCTCTGTTAACAACTCGCGCAAAATAAGACGAGTGTTCTCCTTTTGATTCTATTTAGGACTCTAAATGAAACTTCTAGATGTTTGGTTTATACACTTTGTGAATAATTAATAAATCAAGCAGCTCTGGATAACTTTAGCTCACTCCAAATTTGATCCAGACAATCCACTAAATACTGCATCTTTTGATTGTCGTGGTAGGGGGTTGGTGTGAATCTTAGTCTCTCAGTTCCTTTGGGAACAGTTGGATAGTTAATAGGTTGTACGTAAATTGAAAATTCATTTAACAAAATATCAGAAATCTCTTTGCATCTTGCAGAATCTCGGACTAACAAAGGAACTATATGGCTATCATTTTTAATAATTGGCAGATCTCTTTCCAGCATTAATTCTTTGAGTTTACAGGCTCGCTCATGGAGCTCTAACCTTAAAGAATGGTTATTTTTTACTACACGAATACTAGCAATGGCTGCTGCTGCAATACTTGGAGGCATAGATGTTGTAAAAATAAAACCAGGTGCAAAAGATCTAATAATATCAGCAATATTTTTGTTGGCAGCAATATAACCACCCATAATTCCAAAACCTTTAGCAAGCGTTCCTTCAATAATATCTAACTCATCAGTAACACCCATTTTTTCAGATAAACCACCACCATTATCTCCATATAGGCCAACACCATGAACTTCATCCAAATAAGTAAGAGCATTATATTTTTTAGATACTCTAATAATATCTTTGATAGGACATAAATCACCATCCATAGAATAAACAGATTCAAATGCTACAATTTTAGGTTGTTCCTTGGGTGATTGCTTTAATAAAAATTCTAAATGATCTACATCATTATGTCTCCAGATATGCTTATCTGATCTTCCATTTTTTATTCCTTCAATCATAGAAGCATGGTTGTTTGCATCAGAATACACAATGCATCCTGGCAAAAATCTAGCCAGTGTACTCAAAGCACATTCATTTGCGATATAACCAGAAGTGAAAATAAGAGCAGCTTCTTTATGATGAAATTTACAAAGTTCTCTTTCTAACTCCACGTGATAGCTAGAGGTTCCAGAAATATTTCTGGTACCACCAGCTCCTGCACCAACGGCTTTAGCAGCATTCACAAATGCCTCAATAACTTCCGGGTTCTGACCCATTCCAAGATAGTCGTTGCTGCACCAGATAGTAACATCCGATTTAATTCCTAATTCATTGTTAAAAACAGCCTTTGGAAACTCACCATTTTTACGAGTAATATTATTAAACACTCGGTAGCGACCTTCGCTTCTTAATTGATTAAGAGCATTTTCAAAAGTATGGTTATAGTCAAATGTCATTATTAATTTAATTTATACTAAGAATTTCATACATAATCTATTGCACTTTTGGCGCAACTATCTCTCCATTTTCTAACTTGGGAGGGGTATATTGTTGTCCAGCTGGGAAACTATTGGTGAAACGATAATATACAAGAACACTTAAAAGCAAACAAAGACTGACAATAGACAATTTAATAACAGGCCATTCAGGTTTAGTTTTTTTTGCCAAATAACAAGAAATATAAAACATAAGAAAAGGAACGGCGATCGAAGCTAGAATAATAATCTTTTTAATCATGGTTTAAAATAACAATTTAAGTTTCTTAATTAAAGACATATTGCGAATATTTGGTTGGTCTCAGCACAACTCCTAAAGGATAAGATGGCCAAATAAGGAACGAATACTGAGACCAATATTATTACTAGCAAATAAATTTGTGCAAATTGTGACAATAGTTTTTTCTTTTATAATGTTGGGTTTTAGCAACCACAAAAGCAACAACCCTTGATTGTATAATTATTTTTGATTCTGGAGGAAAGAAATAAGACTGGCAAGACCAGCGATTAAAACTTGGGCCTGCAAAGTGAAAAGAATTTCAGTCCCCACACCAATAATCCACCAAATAGCAGATATAGAAATATACCAAACTAAGCTAAATGCAAAAGTACGAACAATTTTTTTCCAGTCAATTTCTTTTGGATTTTCTTCACTCATATTACAACTTTAAATTAATCTTGTGATAACATAAAGTATATAAACTATTGAGAAATAAATAATAAAATAATTAACATTAACTAGTGAGTTATTATGGGAAAAAGCAAAGACGTTAAAAAAGAAAAAAAGAAAGCAAAAAGTACAGCTCCAAAGGTTAGTAAGTCTAAGAAGCAGTATTAGTTTTTTGAAAAGGACGCTATTCATATAGTTCGCGTCCTTTTTTATTTTTAACCAGAGAAATAATCAGTAGTAATAATTTATGTTAAAAGAAAGTCTTCACTGGATCTTACTTGGATTGGCGATTGGATTTGCTCTTTATTTAGCGGATAAATATATTTTTCTTTAAGCCATTTAATGGAAATAGAGATTCTAAAAAAATTATTCGAGGTTATTTTTCCTGTATTTTTTATTATTGGAATTGGATATTTATTCGGGAAAAAAAATCCAGATTTTGACTCCAACGTTATTACTTCCTTTGCTGGAACCGTAGGAGTTCCCAGTCTTTTGTTTTATTCACTTACCTTAAGTAATTTGGATTTTAATATTTTTTTAAAATTTGCAGGCATTACTCTTCTTTGCATAGGGTTATTTACGCTTATGGGAGTTATATTACTAATAATTCTTAAGAGAAATATTTTGCGAGAATTGCCGCCTATTATTTTACCCAATATGGGAAATATGGGTATGGCCTTTTGTTTGTTTGCCTATGGGGCGAAAGGTTTTTCAATTGCAAGCGCGATTGCATCTGTAATTATGATTCTGCACTTTACGGTAAATATTTTTTTAGCAAAAGGAAAGTTTAGTATAGAGCCTTTATTAAAATCCATACCTCTTTATGTCATTTGTATTGCAGGTATTTTTTTATATTTTAAAATTCCAGTTCCTAAATTTGTTTCCAACACGACTATGCTCCTGGGATATACCACTATTGTTCTGGTGCTCAGTTCATTGGGAATAGCTTTGAGTAGTTTAAGAACAGTAAGCATTAAGAAAACATTAATTATTTCTTTCGCGAGACTAATTGGAGGCCCAATTATTGCATTTGCAGTGATCAAATTTTTTGGTCTGACGGGGTATCAAGCAGGAGTTTTATTTATTCAATGCTCTATGCCAGCTGCAGTACTTACCTACCTTTTAGCTAAAATGTATTCACCCAAGGAACAGGCAGATAATATTGCTAGTGTCATTGCAACATCTACCTTTATATCTGTTGTTACTATTCCCGTTATAGTTTTTATCGCACTAACTGCTTTTGATTAAGTTATTTGTTTTATGATTTTTAAAATACCTTTGGTATTTTTCTTCTGGCGCTTTTTTTTTATTTTTTGTTGATAAGTTTTTTTCTTCTTTTTTGGCATACCAAATTAAAAATGATCTTTTTTTTCAGCTTTTTTAGAAATTATTAAAGGAAAAATAATGAGTACGAATACAATTATAATTGCAATAATTACAATTAAGGACACTTTCATTAAGACTTTTCAAAATTTTTAAGAATAGATTCTACTTTTTTATAATTATCAGCGGAAAGTGTTTTTTGGGGATCAAAGTAAGCTTTTTCAATTTGGCTCATGTCGTAATCTATTTCTTTAAAAAGATTAATGGCAAGTTCGTAATTTTTTTTCAAAGAAAAGGCTAAATTACTTAGCTTGGTCACATTCTTTTCTGCTGCAATTTGTTTAGAAATAGAGCTAACTTTTTGAAGATAAAGAAATGCCTCCTCTTCAATCTTTTTATTTTTGGATTTAAATATATTGGAAATAAATTTTAACAAAGTAACCTCTTGATTTATGAATAAAATATCAAACTATGGATCTAATGTCTAAAACAAAGATACAATATATTTGTGAGCAAAAAATCCCACTATTAAAAGACCAATACCTATGGAGTAAATAAGCCAAAAATTCATACCAAGACTTTTTGCAAAAAAGAAAGGAAGAAAAAACAAATAAGAAACAGGCACACCAACCAGAATGCTTTTGGCAAAAGTAATCGAAGTTTCCGGGTTTTTGTGTTCCAGGTAAGAAAAAATAAGTGCCATTAAACTTGCCAAGGGAAGTGCAATAAGAAAACCCGACAATTCTGGTTTTTTTCCAGACAGCCAACTAGCAAACGCTATAACTATTGCTGCAAATAAAATTTTAAGAAAAAAAAACATTTTTTTTCAAGATAGTTAATAATATTTATTTAAAAGAATCTTTGGGCATAAACTGCAATACGTTACCTCGATAATATTCGAATAAAGAAGCGCTCTCTCGATAAATATTCGCACAAGCAAAGTTTTTTTCTTGTTCTGTAAGTTTAGCTTGACCAGCACTTAAGTGATTAATGCAGTTGTCCATATTTCGTATTCCACGATACTGTTCTTCAATTTGAAGACCTACCAACATGAATAAAGCAATGGCAATTCCTACTCCTGCATATGCTTTTAAAAAATACCCCATACATTTGATGATTTGTGGGCAGGTACTAGACCAAGGACAAGATTTGTTTTGCACTTTTTTTTTCATATCCAAATAGATTAACGCTATTTGTTAATTAAACAAACAAAATTTGAACGTGATTTAAAGGGAGGTGTATTTTCTAATTTAATATTACCAGTTAACTAACTTTCTGGGGAGAAAACATTCTTAACTGGTAAAATTAAATTAAATAATGATTGTTTACTAAGGTAATTTTACGCAGGGAGTATTGTTTAAATTGCATGACAGCTAGTGGCCTTAGTGAGGCGCTTAATTTATTTTACAATTGTTTCTACAAAGAAGAAGTGTTTCAAATTTACAAAAAAAAGCTTCATTAAGTGAGCAATTAAGGAACAAATAAATTCATGCAATTAATACATGGAAATATATTTCACTTATATCAATTAGGTGCTCATGTGATAGGAATAGTTAAGTAAAGATAAGCTTAATCAAAAAAACTTAATTTTTCCTTAAACAAACTTAATTAAAAAATAATTATGGAAGTAGCTGTAGGCGTAACATTGTTCCTAGTTGGTATCTTAGCCACCGTTGTTTTTATGTTTTTTTTAATCTGGTGCCAAAGTCCTAAAGAAGAAGAAGAATAAATATGTTTAGAGTTTCAATATATAAAGAGGGTGGAACCAAAAATAACAACATAAGTTTGGAAGAAATCTCAAAGGTTATATGCCCACAACTAGTAGAGATGCTTCAGCAAAGGAAATTACTCAGTACTGCTATTTCTAAATCCTCTGCTGTGATGTATACTTTTTCGTATACAGACAATGCTTAAATATCTCCATAAATTTTTATCATCTAAAAACCTGGAATTAATTGAAAATAGTTTTTTATGGTTTTTTTTTATAGGACTAATGGTTTGGTGTGCTTATCATCTTTTTCAATAGATTATTTTATAAAAATATTTTAAATAAATATTAATATGACACAAAATAATATTGGATGGAATTTTCAAAATAGTTATCTAAAGCTTGCGGATATAATGGTATCAAAATTACCGCCAGTTCCCGTTAAGAATCCAAAGGTTGTTTTGTACAACGCTCAACTAGAGCAAGAGTTAGGCTTAAACTTTTCTAGCTTAGATGAACAAGAAAAAGCTTCTTATTTATCTGGTAACACTATTCCAGAACAAACCACTCCTTGGGCAGAAGCTTATGCAGGGCATCAGTTTGGGCATCTTACCATGTTAGGGGATGGACGAGCAGTGGTGCTAGGAGAACACATTGCCCCCAATAAAAAAAGATTTGATATTCAATTTAAAGGATCTGGTGTTACACCATATTCGCGATCAGGAGATGGTAGGGCTGCATTGGGACCTATGCTACGCGAATACATTATTAGCGAAGCAATTCATTTTTTAAATATTCCAACTAGCAGAAGCTTAGCGGTGGTAACAACTGGAGAAGATGTAGTGAGAGAAACTATTCTGCCAGGAGCTATTCTTACTAGAGTGGCGGCTAGTCATATACGCGTGGGAACTTTTGAGTTTGTAGCCGCACAAAAAGATATCAATACTTTACAAGAATTAATTATGTACTGCATAGATAGACATTACCAAGAATTAAAAGGACAAAAAAATCCTGCACTTCAATTATTTCGAGCTGTTATGAATAGGCATGCGGATTTGATTGTTAATTATATGAGAGTTGGTTTTATTCATGGAGTTCTGAATACAGATAACGTTGCCATATCTGGAGAGAGTATAGATTACGGACCATGTGCATTCATGGATTCTTACGATCCCAAAACTAAGTTTAGTTCTATTGATCAGCAAGGAAGATATGCCTATGGAAATCAACCTATCATTGCCAAATGGAACATGGCTCGTTTTGCAGAAACACTTATTCCTTTGATTGATGTAGATTTAAATAAAGCAATTGAAATGCTTGAAGAGGAAGTAAATGAATTTAGTAAAATTTATATTAACAAAAGCCTGGAAATGATGAGAAATAAATTGGGAATTAAAGGTGGCGTCGAAGAAGACAGTCTTCTAATCAAGGAGCTGCTTACGTGGATGCAAAATAATAAAGCAGATTATACCAATACTTTTGTATCAATCATGAACGAAACTTTTGACCAACCAGTATATCAAGACCAGGCATTTCAAGAATGTTACAAAAAATTAAGGATAAGAAAGCCGAATAGAGAAACTATGCGAAAGAACAATCCTTTGGTTATTCCAAGAAATTATCAAGTAGAAGATTCATTGAAATTAGCTCATGAGGGTAACTTTGAATCAGTAGCATCTTTGCTTTCTGTTCTAAGAAATCCTTACAATAATTCAAATAATATTAAACAATTTCAAGACCCAGGCCCTGCTAGCAGCATTCCTTATCAAACCTTTTGTGGAACTTAATTTACATGATACATACAGTTTTGCTCATTACGCATTTAGCAGCAACTTTAAATCACTATTATGCTAGAAAAGACCTGACCTTAAAAAGAATGTTATTTTTAAAATAAATGAAGCTAGACATGAAAAAACTAATTCTCAAAAGAAAAGAATTAGACACAATTCACAAGCAAAGAAAAGCAAGAGGCAAAGCTAGGTTAAAAAAATTACTAAAAAAATAGATCGTATTAAGTTAGCACTATTAGAATAATATTAAGTATGAAAAAAAAATATGATTATATTGTAGTCGGTGCAGGATCAGCAGGAGTTCGTTTTGCGCGCTTAATGGCAACTAAGGGTTACAAAGTATGTATTTTAGAAAAAAGTAGAGTGGGAGGCACGTGTGTCATCAGAGGTTGTGTGCCTAAAAAGCTATACGTATATGCCTCTAATTTTAAAGATTATTTCTCTGATGCTACAAGCTTTGGCTGGAGAATTTCAAAAGAGCCAACACACAATTGGAGTAAATTATTTTCTAGCAAAAATAAAGAAATAACAAGACTCAATAAAATTTATATTAAAAACTTAGAAAGAGTAGGAGTAACTATCATTCAAGAAGAGGGTAGTTTTTACAATTCCAATTCTATTGTTTTAAAGAAAAGTAAAAAAATTATTTCAGCAAAAAAATTTATTATTTCAACAGGTTCGACTCCATCCATGCCAAATATCCCAGGAAGAGAATTGGCTATTAATTCAGACCAATTTTTTGAAATGAAAAAAATTCCTAAAAATATCAGTATTGTAGGAAGTGGCTATATAGCCTTGGAGTTTGCATTTTTATTAAAAAACTTAAATTACAATGTGAATTTGATTGTGAGAAAAAAAACAATTTTAAATGAATTTGATAAGGATATCGGAACAAAAATTTTACAATCAGCTATTCGTAAGAAAATTAATATCTATGATGAGTCTTCTGTCCAATCCTTAACCAAAAAAGGAAAATCTATTGTTGTGGTGACTAATAAAAAAAAGATAACCACAAATTTAGTAATATTTGCAACGGGAAGAGTTCCCTGCATTCAGAGCCTGGGGTTAGAAAAATCTAAAGTGAAGTTGACTAAGCATGGTGCTATTAAAGTTAATGCTTTATCACAAACTTCTAATAAAAATATTTTTGCCTTAGGAGATGTAACTAATAGAAAAAATTTAACCCCAGTTGCTATTCGTGAAGCTGTATATTTGGTTAATTATTTAACTACCAAAAAGAAACAAACTCTAAATTATGATAAAATTGCCTCCGGCATTTTTACCCAGCCAGAAGTGGGCCACATTGGCCTTGGAGAAAATGATCTACAAAAAAGAAGCATTAATTACAAAATCTTACAAACTGAATTTAAGCCATTAAAATATGCCTTTTCTAATAAAAATAATCCTGTGTTTATTAAAGTTTTATACCAACCAAAAACAGAGAAAATTTTTGGTATTATCTACATTGGAGAGTCTGCAGCTGAAATCATTCAATCATTAGCCATCTCTTTTGCCAAAACATTTACCCTTAATGATTTAAGAAATACGGTCCCTGTTCATCCCACTTCATCAGAAGAGTTAGTTACCCTTGTGTGACAAACGAACCCAAATTATCCTTATTTAACAAGGCCTTTTTTTCTAAAAAGCCAAAAAAAGTCCCTTTATTATCAAGATAGAGAATCATGTTAAGCTCTAGTTAACTAAAATTAGTAAACATTGCATTGGGAAGCTAATTGTTAGAGATGATTTAATCTCCACTATTTTTCTCATGTATTTTATTTATGACAGATACAGTTCTTATTTTAACTTGCGTTGTTGTCTTAATATTTATTATTTACTCTTCTTTATCCAATCGAAAAAGTGCTTCTGGATCAGAAAATGAAGTTCTAAGCACACAGCTATCAAGTTTAATGGAGCGTTTTGTGAAGTTGGAAGAGGCTGCAAAAAATATGAATACCATGCAATCCTCAATTGATAGTACATTTAAAAATTTTCAAGGAATGTTAAATGACAGACAAGAACGTGGTGCTTTTTCTGAGGTGGAATTAGAAAAGCTATTGCGAGATCGTCTTCCTAAGCAATATTTAAAGTTTCAGGAAACCCTTTCCAACAATAAACGAGTGGACTGCTTAATTGATTTTGGAGACCCTAATTCTAGAATTTGTATTGACTCAAAGTTTGTTCTTGAAAACTTCAAAAATTATGTAGCTGCAGAAAACGATGAAGACATTAAGCGTTTTAAAAAATTGTTTGAAGAAGACGTAATGAAAAATGTAAAAAAAATATCAGAGGATTATATTATTTCGGGAGAAACGGCTCCTCATGCAATTATGTTCATAAGATCAGAATCTGTATACCGGTCTGTTATGGATAGCGATGTAGATTTGATGCAAAAAGCAAGAGAAAAAAATGTTTTAATTGTTTCACCCTCTTATCTGTGGGGATTGTTAAATACTTTACGTGTATTTTTAAAAGATTCAGAAATGACAAAAAAAGCTCAATTAATTATCAAAGAAATAGGATTGATCGGTAAAGATGTTGGAAGATTAGTTGAGAGAACAGAGGACGTTGAGAAAAAATTCAATCTAGTTGCAGATCAGTTTAGGAATATAAAAGTCTCTGCAGAAAAAATTCAACGTCGGGCTGACAAAATTGAAGAAATTGATGGAAACAATATAGAAAAAATAGAAGGAGATAAATAATGAATTATGCATTTTACGATTTTGAGACAACAGGCCGTTCTGGAACTTGGGATCAAATTATTCAAGTGGGGGCAGTTTTGGTAAATGCCGAATTTCAAGAGTTAGATAGATTTGAAGCAAAGTGTGGATTAAGGCCAGGATTGGTTCCAGAACCAGGGGCTCTTTTAGTCAATAAAACAACACCTGATATGCTCAGAAAGACAAACCTTTCTCACTATGGGTTGGTAGATCAAATGTTACAGACTTTTAAAAAATGGACGCCTGCTATTTTTATTGGATACAATTCTATAGGATTTGATGAAGAGTTTTTAAGAAAAACTTTATTTAAAACTTTAAATGATCCCTACCTGACGCAATTCAATGGAAATAAACGTGGAGACATTTTAGGATTGGCTCGCACTGCGCATTTGTATTATCCTGATTGCATAAAAACTCCCACCAGTGACAAAGGGAACCCTGTTTTTAAATTAGACCAGCTTGCACCCATGAATGGCATTGAGCATGGCAACGCACATGATGCTATTGGAGATGTATTGGCAACAATTGGGATCGCAAAAATTATTTCAGATAAAGCTCCCGCTGTTTGGAAAGCAAGCTTGATGACCACTAGCAAGGCGGAAGTAAATACCATCGTCCAAAATGAAAAATTATTTTGTTTTAACGAATATTTTTATGGAAAGGCAAGACCTTATGTAGTTACCTTTTTAGGCTTTCATCCAAAATATAGTTGGCCTCAATGTTTTGACCTTAAGGAAGATCCCAATACTTATTTTAATATGAGTATGGAAGACTTGAAAAAAGCAATGAAAAAAAGTCCTAAAATAATTAGGTCTGTCAAAAACAATAAGCATCCAATTATTATGAATCCAAAATTTGGAGAAAATTTTGAAGGATACAAACAATTAGGGATGGCTAAATTAATAGAGAGGGCAGAATTAATAAAAAATAATGAAGAATTTAAAAATAAAGTGGCAAGAATCTTAGAAGAAGAAGCCCAAGAAAAAGAAGATTTAGATTCTCAATTAGACGTTCAGGCAGAAGAGTCTATTTATTCAGGTGGGTTTGCATCAGAGCAAGACAAGTCAACTATGAAAACATTTCACCAATCTGACTGGAAAGATAAGTTATTAATTGCAGATAAATTTAAAGACCAAAGATTTAACTATTTTGCAAAACGTTTAATGTATGAAGAGAATCCATCTATTTTACCCAAAGATATGCATGATGAAATTCATCGTGCAATAGCAAAGCAAATCTTAAGTACTAATGATGAAAAATGGAATACCATTCCAAAAGCTTATAATGAACTTGATAATTTAAGAGCAAAATATGAAGAAGAGAATGACACAGAGCGCTTAGCTATGATGAATGATCTTAATAATTTTTTAGAAGAGATTGAAAAAAAATATCAAGACGCATAGTTGACAAATTAAGGTAGATGTTTAACTTTGTTTTTTTAACCTTAGGAGATTCTTTATGGCAACAAAACAAGTAACCGACGACAATTTTGAAAACGAAGTATTAAAATCAGAAAAGCCGGTATTAGTAGATTTTTGGGCTGAATGGTGTGGACCATGCAAAATGGTAGGCCCTGTTTTAGAGGAACTGTCAGATGAAATGGCAGATAAGCTTGTGATTGCAAAACATAATATTGACGATTCTCCCAACACACCAACAAAATATGGTGTTCGAGGAATCCCAACTATGCTTTTGTTTAGTGGTGGTCAATTAATTGACACTAAGGTAGGCGCAGCAAATAAATCAAATATTAAAGAGTGGTTAGATAGTAAAGTAAGATAATTGACTAAAATTATTTTAGATCTAATTTTATTTTATCTATTTTATTTATTTTTTTTTATTTCCTCTTCAGGATACGGAAAAATATTAATAAGTTTTTTATCCACTCAAAGCAAAAATGTTAATTATTTTGAGTTAAACTTATTTGGAAATATATTTTATTTAATAATAGGCTATTGTTTATATTTAACTTCTTCTTTTAATCCTATATTTAATATTATCCTGTTTTTTTTAGGAATTGGTATTTATTTTTTTTTCGAAAAAAATTTAAATATTATTTCATTAAAAAAAATTATATTTTATTTATCATTATTTTTTTCAGCACTTCTTATATCTAAACTGCATGAAGACTTTCTAACTTATCATTTTCCTGGGCTTCAAGAAATTTTTCTAAACAAACTAACTGTAGGATCTGGAAACATAAGCTTAAGGTTTGTTCATGTATCCTTGTTTAGCTATATTCAAGCTCTCTATATATTTCCCTTTTTTGAATATAAATTAATTAATATTCCAGTTTTTCATATATTTATTTCTACAGTTGGATATTTTTTTTTGAACTTTAAAAAATTAAACACTTCTAAAATAGAAAAGTTTTTTTGTTTTTTTATTTTAACATTTCTTATTATCAAATTTACTAGGCTGAACGAGTATGGTTATGATTATATTGCTCAATTTCTTTTGTTAATAATTTTTCATAAATTATTTTTTTTAAAAAAAAAGAGATGTGAAATATTTAAATCTATTGTTCTATTTATTTTCTCTATTTCTATTAAAAAAATATCACTATTATTTAGTCCATTATTTTTGCTACTGTTTTGGAGTAAAAATATTTTCGAGTTAATTAAAAGCAGTTTTCAGAAGAAATACTTGTTTTTAATTTTTTTACTGTTGATGATTATTTTCTCTAACAGTTTTATAAGGTCAGGGTGTATATTTTATCCAATAAATTACACCTGTTTATCTAAAGTACAAATTGACTGGGGAGTGAAAGAGGAGCTTAAAAAACATTCTGTTGAGATTGAATCGTGGGCCAAAGGTTTTTATCACCAGAAAATTTCAAAATATAAAAATATTAAAAATCAAAAAAAATACTTATCAAATTGGCATTGGTTCAAAGTTTGGATAGATATTCATTTCTTTTATAAAGTTTTTGAATTTCTATTAATTATCATCTCATTATACTTTGCGATGTATTTCATTATCTCAAAAAATAAAAAAATAATTTCATTTAAAACTAAAGAATTATTATCTATTTTAGCTTTAAGCTTAACTAGTATTTTTTTCTGGCTTGATACTGTTCCCCAATTTAGGTTTGGTTTTGCAAGTATAATAATTTTTTCTTTTTTTTATTAGTTCTTATTTGTCAAAAAGATTTTGAACTAAAAAAAAGAGGAGTGCTGGTAATAATTATTATTTCAATTATATTTTTTAATCTCAAAAATTTTAATAGAATCAATTCTGAGCTATCAAGGAATGACCTGTATCAATATAATAATTTTCCTTGGTTTAATGACGATGTTACTCAAAAAAATTACAAGAATGATAAATTGATTATTAAGGACAAAAAGTTTTATAGAATTGTTAGAGGCATTAATTAAAAAAGCTGTATCTAAAAATACATCTTAAGGCACTAAATGCATCCTTTAGGCCTATTTTTTTTCCTTCTGCGTAGGTTCTTCCTGAATAACTAATGCCCACTTCATATATTTTAACTTTTAATTTTGCAATTTTTGCTGTTATCTCTGGTTCAAAGCCAAAACGATCCTCTTTTAAAACAATTTTTTTTAATTCACTTTTTTTAAAAACTTTATAGCAAGTTTCCATGTCAGTTAAGTTCAAGTTTGTCATCATATTAGACAAAAGAGTTAAGCATTGATTTGCAAGAGTATGCCAAAAATACATAACCCTTCTTTCTTGGCCTCCAATAAAACGGGAACCAAACACCACGTCAGCTTTACCGTCCACAATTGGAGCAATAAGATGCTTGTAATCATCAGGATCGTATTCCAAGTCAGCATCTTGTATTAAAATAATGTCTCCCGATGACGAATCAATTCCTTTTCGAACGGAATATCCTTTACCTCGGTTTGTGGGGTTAAAAATTATTTTATCAACTTGATCGGAAATAGTGTTTAATATTTCCTTAGTACCATCAGTCGATGCGTCATCTATAACAATAATTTCAATTTGACACGTGCCTACATTTGATTTTTTTACTTTATCAATAATAGTTTTGATTGTTACTATTTCATTGTAAACAGGAATTATGATACTTAATTTCATATATTAAAAATATCATTTAAATGAAAAGTATCAAAGAAAAATCTTATTGGAGAAATTTTTATTTTTTAGACAAATATTTTGTTTCACAAGTAAAAAATAATAGAAAAAAATTTTTAAAAATTTTTCGAAAAACTGTATTTTACAACAAAGAATCTACTTTACTAGATGTGGGAACAACACCAAGTCTCGATGAACATGAAAATTACTTAATAAGAAAATTTCCTTACAAAAAAAGTATTACCTGCCTGTCCAATTTTGATTGTAAAATTTTAACAACAAAATTCCCACAATTGAAATGTGTGGTAGGAGACGGGTGCGCAATGTCTATAAAAAATAATTTATTTGATATTGTACATTCGAATGCCACCATTGAACATGTGGGTAGTTATAAAAATCAAGTCAATTTTATAAGAGAGTGCGTGAGAGTATCTAAAAAATATACTTTTATTACAACTCCGAACAGATTCTTTCCAATGGATTTTCACTCAAAAATTCCATTAATAAACTTGTTACCAAAAAATATCTTTCGAAAAATTCTAAAATTATTTGGAGATAATTTTTTCTCCAAAGAAGAGAATCTTAATTTATTAAGTAAAAATGAAATCAAAATGATGCTTAATGAACTCCAGATTAAAAATTTTAAAATTATTGAAAACCGATTCTTAGGTCTCGTTTCTAACTTTTTGCTAGTGGTTATAAAGTAGGTATCTTTGCTAGTACTTGAAATTTTTTATCTGTTATTACCATCTCTCCAGATGAGACAGTTTCTCCAATGGAGTTGCTGATAACTACTTGGTGGGTGATAAACACTAGGTTCTTGGTGCTGTTCCAATTTTTTACAAAGGATTTTATTTCTGCAAGCTGCTTTTTTGCATCCGCTCCAATTCCTTGTCTAAAAAAAGAATTAAGAGCTGGAAAGTCCTTATAATCTCCAAAAGCATACTTAGCTGTATCACGACATCTTTCAAACTGACTAGTCAACACTTGATCAATCTGAATACTATTTTTTTTAAACATATGACCTATTTTTTTACTTTGTTTTATTCCTTCATTGCCCAAATTTCTTTGAGTGGATCTATCGTCAATTTTTAGATTGTTAGGATCTCCACAACAAGAAGGAGTGGTAATTGCATGTCTAATCCAAACTATCTTCCCCCCATCTTCCAACAGATTCCATGCTTCATGTTCATTACGAGCATTAGAAATAGTTGATATAAAAAGCAAGAATAAAAAAATAATTATTTTTTTCATATATTTAATTCCAAAGCGGAGCCAGACAAATACAAACTGCCACAAACTACAATTATACTTTCAGGATCTTGAAGTGCAAGTTGCGCTAGCCCACTTGCGACATTTTTTGTTGGATTGGCATGAATGCCCAATTCCTTTGCTGCTTTTAGTACATCTGTTATTTCGTAGAAATTTTCTCTTAGTTTAACTACTTTGATTTCAGTTATAAGAGATGAAAAATTTTCCAAATAATCTTTCAAATTTTTTGAAGTTAACATTCCAAACACAAAATAGATTCTTTGTTTTCCTTGAATTTTTGACAGAAAATTGGCAAGTTCTTTGCCACCCTCTTTATTATGAGAGCCATCAATAAATAGTCTATTTTCATCGTGGACATGATTTCTTAAATTACCTTTAGTTATTTCTTGAATACGCGCTGGCAACTCTGTCTTGCTGATTGCATCAGAAGTTTTTTTATTATTTAAATCCAAACCTAAAGACCTCAGCGTTTGTATGGCGACTGCCGCATTCTCTAATTGGAATTTTCCTTTCATTTTAGGAAGGCTTAAATCCATTAGCCCTATATTGTCTTGATAAATCATATTATTGTTTTCCTCACTTACCTGAAAGTCTTCCGATAAAATAAATTTTTTAGATCTATTCCTTTTTAACTGCTCATCCATAAACTTCATTGCTTCCGATGATTGTTTGGAAATTATAATATTTGTTTTTTCTTTGATGATTCCACATTTATTTCTTACAATATCCTGAAGAGTTGGACCTAGATATTCTAAATGATCTAAAGAAATCGAAGTAAGCACTTGAGCTACTGGCTGCTCAAATACATTGGTACTATCTCCAATTCCTCCAAGCCCAGTTTCAATAATATGATAATCTGTTTTATGCTTTGAGAAAGCCAAAAATGCTAGCGCCGTAGTAAATTCAAAAAAAGTAATATCTTGATGGTTATTAGCTCTATCTACTTCATAGACTAACTGTTCAAATTCATCATCACTAATAAAATTTTCATTTAAAAAAATTCTTTCATTAAATCTTACTATATGAGGGCTCGTATAAACATTTACTGAATAGCCATGCTCTTTTAAAATATTTTTTAAATATTCGCAGGTACT
Source organism: Candidatus Pelagibacter sp. IMCC9063 (assembly GCF_000195085.1). Taxonomy (NCBI): domain Bacteria; kingdom Pseudomonadati; phylum Pseudomonadota; class Alphaproteobacteria; order Candidatus Pelagibacterales; family Candidatus Pelagibacteraceae; genus Candidatus Pelagibacter; species Candidatus Pelagibacter sp. IMCC9063. The sequence continues at coordinate 516,417 of NC_015380.1, forward strand.
ACCTTTGCCATTAGTTCCAGTTACAGTAATTACATTAGATAGTTGTTGTTCAGGGTGCTTAAGATCTTTGAGTAATCTTTGTATTCTATCTAAAGTTAGTTCAATCCGATCAGGCGGGTTAAGCTGATATAATCTGTTGAGGAGAAACTGTATTTTGTTCGGCTGCATCTGTTGTATCTTCTGCCTTCTTAATTTCTAAGTTGAGCAGTATCGATAACAAATTACTTAACTCTTCTCTATGATTTTTTCTATGAATTATTCTATCTACAAAACCTTTTTTTAACAAATATCCCGCTGTTTGAAATCCGCTTGGCAAATCCTCGCCAATAGTTCTCTTGATAACACCAGGACCAGCAAACATAATTTTAGTATTCTCCGATTCTGCAAAAACAAAAACAGATGGTCCGTAAAACCAACTTGCAGTAACTCCACCTGCCACTGGACTAGTTGCCATTATAATAGCAGGAAGCCCTTTTTCTTCCAGCATCTGCAACCCAATAATAGACTTTGGCATCTGCATCAAAGCAAATGCGGAATGCTGCATCTTTTGTCCCCCTGTTTGAGGAAATGCAATAAAGGGTAGCTTATGTTCAACTGCATATTTGCAAGCAAATACAAAAGCTTCTCCTTCTTCAATTCCAACAGATCCGCCTAAAAATTTTTGATTCATACAATATACAACCGCTTGCATTTTATTTATAGATCCAACAGCTACTAAGGCTGCATGTCTTTGATTGAATTTTTTTCTGGCCTTTTTTACCTTGTCTTTATAAGAGCTAATATCGGACCAGTTTAAAGGATCAGAACTTAGTCTTGGTGTTTCCAGCTCTTCATATGTTCCCTCATCAAATAAAATCTCAAATCGTTTACGAGGAAGAATTTGTTGAGGTTCTTGGCAGTTAGTGCAACAATAAAGATTATTTTCAATGTCTTCTCGGTAAATAATATTGGAGCATGAAGCGCAATTAGTCCAAAGATTGTCTGGCAAAGTAGATTTTTTATTAAATAGATTCTCTAACTTCGGTTTAAGTTTCTTTGTGAGATCCTTGATCCAATTCATATAATTTTAGCTTTTAATTTTTTTACCACGTTCAGCACAGCCTGAACAGGGTTCTTTCTCTGCTCTAAAGAGCTTGATATTGCTTTACAAAGTGCTGAACCAACTACTAATCCGTCCGCTTTTTTTAAAGAACCAATCGTTTTTTCTGTTATTCCAAAACCAATTACTACAGTTTGTTTTGGATTAATTTTTTTAATTTTAGAATAATTTTTTAAGATTACTTTAGGAGACACCTTTAGTTTTTCACCTGTCGTAGATAGCATACTAATATAGTACACCATATCGTGCGAATCTTTTAAAATCTGTCTCATCCTTGTAGCTGATGTAGTGGGAGATAAAAGTTGAATAAAATTAATTGATTGTTTTTTGCATTTAACAGAAAAGACTTTGTTTTCAGGCCAAGGTAAATCAACTACGATTAATCCATCCACACCTGATTGTTTACATTCACGTAAAAAAGTATTTTCTCCTTGCTGGTAAATATTATTATAATATCCCATTAATATTACAGGCTTTGTGTTTTTGTTTTTTTAAACTGTTTTACGATTTGAAAAATATCTTTGATTTTAATCCCGTTTTTAATAGCTCGGTATGCACTACTTTGTATTTGTCCGCCGTCTGCTACAGGGGTATTATGCGGAATTCCAACTTCAATAATATCTACAAATGGTGCGATGGCATTTAAAATTTCTAATGATTTTTTCTTAGTATTGTCACCTGCCACCGTATAAGTGAGCAAAGCAGGTCTTTTTTCATTTTTGCATTTCTCAAAAGCTATCCTAATGTTTGATTTCATTTAAAAAACCCAAGTCTCTTTTTAATAATAGCCCTATCTTTTTTGGCATCTCCACAGCTATTTACACAAATGATTGTATTTTTGTTTAGTTTGGGAGCAATTTTAATTGCTTCTGCGAAAGCATGAGATGGCTCTAAAGAAGGGGATAGATTTTCTAATTTTGAAACTAGCTTATATGCCTGGAGTGCCTCTTCATCTGTTGCGGAAGTATACCTCGCTCTTCTGGCATCTTTTAAAAAACAATGCAGTGGGGAAATACCAGGATAGTCTAGACCCGCACTTATAGAAGATGTTTCCCCAATCTGCCCATCTTTATCTTGAATTACATATTGAGCAGCGCCATGCAAAATTCCAATTTTAGAACCATTGGTGAGAGGTGCTGCATGAAGCTTACTTTTCTTTGGGCCACCAGCCTCCACCCCAACAAACTCTACTTGTTGTTTGTTATAGTCCATAAATTCATTCCAAAATCCAGCAGCGGAGCTTCCACCACCTACACAATTAATTAATTTTAATTTTTTTGGAATCTGTCCAAATTCTTTATTCATTTGAATAATAAGTTCTCTTGATATTTGAGCCGTACTCCAAGCGCATATTTTAATAAAAATATTAGGCCCAACGGTGCTTCCTACTGCCATATGAGTAGTGTCACAATTAGAAACCCAATATCTCATACACTCGCTAACGGCATCAACTAATGTCTGGCTGCCTGAATATACTGGAATTATTTCGGCACCATTTTTTCTGATAGCATCACAGTTTGGTTTTTGACGTATAATATCCTTAGCTCCCATAAAGATCTTACATTTAAGACCAAATTTCTTTGCAGCCATACTAAGCATTTTCCCAGCATACCCAGCACCAGTATCTCCAACAATATATTTTTTACCAGCACGTTTGCAAATAAGAGCATGCACTACCGCATTGTAAATTTTATGAGCACCACCATTCGCTTCAGAAACTACCTTTGCATATATTTGAGCTCCACCTAGATGATTTGTTAAATGATTTAATTTGACAAAAGGAGTAGGGGCACCAACGTAATTTTTAAAATAAAAATCCCGCTTTTGAATAAATTTTTTATCATAACGCAGTTTTGCAAACAGGTTAGTAAGATCCTCAATTGGTTTTTTTAAAGTTTCCGGTATGAAATTTCCACCAAACTTTCCACCATATAAGTAATGCTTATCATGCTGATCTATGATGGGAATTTTTTTTTTATTTTAAGCATATTTTTTAACTTCTTCCATAAACTTTTCAATTTTCTCTAGATCTTTTATTCCCGGTTCAGATTCTAATCCACTTGAAATATCTAATTTAGATGTAAATTGCAAAGCTTGATGAGCATTATGAATATTAATTCCCCCTGCTAAAAAATAAGATGTAATATTTCGATTATCTAATAAATTGAAGTTAAATAACTCAGAATTCTCCATTGCAGGGGTATCCAGTAGCAATTCATCTGCATCCGGGTAGGAGTCAAGTTGTTGTAAATCCTCCTCTGACCCTATCTTAATTGCTTTAATTATTTTTAGATTAGATCTTTTTTTTATTTCTAGTATTCTTTGATTAGTTTCAGATCCGTGTAATTGTAAAAAGTCGATACTACCTTTGATAATATCAATTACAGTATCGTCTGGATTGACTGTTACCGCAACTTTGTATGCTTCAAAATGAGATATTTCTTCCATTAATTCTACTAGTTTGTAGGGAGAAATATTTCGGGGGCTTTTTGAATAATCACAAACAAATCCTAAATATTTTGCACCAGAATCTACAGACATTTTAATTGCATTGTAATCTCTCAATCCACATATTTTAATAGTAGATGTCATTTACTGTAGAGAGGTAATTAATTTTTGAATATTTTTTTTGATATTGCCATTGGTTATACTTCTTCCAATTACAATTTCTGTTGCACCGTTTTGAAAAGCTTGAGAGGGTGTCATAATTCTTTGTTGATCCCCCTTAGAATCTCTTTCTAATCGTATCCCAGGAGTAACGATCTGCATTTTTTTACAGATAGTTTTTATAGATTTCACTTCATGGCCCGAACATACAATTCCATCTAGTTTAGCCTTTTTTGCCAGAGACACTTGTTGTATGACAATTTTTTCAATTGATTTGGTATGCCCTGTTTGCTTAATGGATTTTTCAGAAAACGAAGTAAGGACAGTAACTGCTAAGATTTTTAATTTTTTATTAGTTTTTGCCGCCGCTTGTTTTGCAGCTTGCATCATTTTCATTCCACCTGAGGCATGAATAGTTAAATAGCGCACATTAGTTAAATCCTTAAGGGAGTGGATAGAAGATGCCACCGTATTTGGTATATCTTTCAATTTTAGATCTAACCAAATCACATGATGCTTTGGTAATTTAGAGATAAAACCTCTTCCATGCTTAGAATTAAAAAATTCAAGACCAAATTTATAGCCAATATTTAATGGGGTATTTTTAGTTAATCTTATTATCTTTTTTATCTTAGATAGACTGGAAGTATCGCAGGCAATAAAGATAGTATTATTTTTTTTGATCAATTATTAATCTCTTCGTTGATATTAATGTTTAATAGCTTGGAGCTTTTCCAACTTATCTTTCGTTTAGCAGGGACTTCAACAGATTCTCCAGATTTAGGATTACGTGCTGTCCTTGGCTTTGTAGCTTTAGTTTTTAACATTCCAAAACCTCTTATTTCAACATTGTGCCCAGAAGCTAATTGATTGGACAGATATTTAAAAATCCCTTCTACAGTTTTTTCTATATCAGCGTTTAAAATTTTTGGATATTTAGATTGTAACTCTTGAATGAGTTCTTTTTTAACAAAAGTCTTCTTTTCCATTAAGACTAGAATAGCCTATTGATTATAAAGAATAAAGTAAGAAAAAGGAGATTGGTTAAGAAGTTTACTTATCTTCTTTTTTCTTAAGAGCAGTTCCAAGAATATCAGCAAGAGAACTTCCTGAGGTAGCCGATCCATACTTTTCTACCGCTTCCTTTTCTTGCTGCTTTTCAAGTTCTTTAATAGATAGCTTCAATTTCCTTTGACTTAGATTAAGATCTGCAATCATTGCATCTAGAGAATCCCCAGGAGCAAAACGGTTTGGTCTTTGGTCTGCCTTATCTAAAGCAATGTCTGCTTTTTTGATAATAGTTTGAAATCTTTCTTCTCCAACATTTACTTTAATAGCATTGTCTAACACTTCAGCAACACGAACCGTAAGAACATCTCCTACTTTCTTGTCATCAAAGAAGTTGAAAGGATCTTTTTTAAGAGCTCTTATAGAGCCGTTTATTTTGTCATCTTTAATATCTATAATTTTTACCTTAACCTCATCTCCTTTGTTGTAATTCTCAAGATCTTTAGAGGTCTCAGCAAATGATATTTGTTTATAGTGTACAAAAATATCGATATCGTTATCTCCTGTATTCAGGAATAAACCAAAGTCTTGTTTGTTCACTACTTTTGTATCCGCAATGGTACCAACTGGATATTTGGAAAGAAAGCTTTCCATCGGATTTGGCTGCGTATCTTTATAGCTAAAACTAATTTTTCTCTTTTCTGTATCTACTTCTTTTAATCTAACTTTAGCAACATCACCCACTTTAAATATTGATTTTGGATTTACATTTTTTTGCATATGCTTCATTTCACTAGAATGAATTAAGCCAACCACTCCTTCATCAATTTCAGCGAAAGCACCAAAGTCAGAAAGTTTAGTAATTTTCACATCGTAGTCCGATCCTACTTGGTACTTTTCACCAATAGTTATAAATGGATCTGGCAACATTGCTTTAATTGAAAGACTAATTCTTTTTGTCTCTAGGTCTATGTCAATGATTTGAACCTTGACCGTATCACCCACACTAAACATTTCATTTAAGTTTGATATTTTTAAATGACTAACTTCACTGGAGTGAAGTAAGCAGTCTAAGTTTTCAATACTAACAAATAGTCCGTAGGAAGTAATTGCTTTAACATTTCCTTCAACGATATCGTTTAATTTGTATTTTGAAATAACCTGATCTTTATTTTGATTCTTAACTTCTTCTAGGATAGCTCTTCTAGAACTAATCACGTTCATTCTAACGTTATCAATTTTAATGATATAAAATTCTAAAGGTTTGTTAATAAACTCACTTGGACTTTTGATTGGGCGGTCACTTAGTTGAGAAGAAGGACAAAATGTGAATATTCCGAAAATCTCTACTATAAATCCACCCTTAACAGAATTTTTTACTAAGCCAGAGACTTTTTCCTTATCGGTAAATGCATCTTCAATTTTTTTCCACGATTTAGCTCTTCGAGCTTTTTCAACACTTAGTACAATGTCTCCAACCTTATTTTCTACTCTTTCAACATAAACCTCTAGCTCGCCATCAACTGCCAGATTATCCAGCTCTTCCTTAGAGAGTTCGGACTTGTCAATCATTCCAGACGACTTTCCTTTTACATCAATGGTAATAAATTTATCTTCAATTTTCTCAACTCGACCTTTTATAATAGTGTTTTCTTGAACAGTTCTTTGAGATAAGTCGTCGTTTAGCAAGGCTTCTAATTCAGCATTACTTTCGTTGTAAACTTTTAGCGGTTGTTGTATCAATATTTTTTACTCTGAACCTTTCTTATTAATCTTTGTATTTTTACAAAGGTAGATCTTATATTGCGTCCTGTATTATTAATCAAGACAGAGTCTTTAGTTTTAACTAAAGGACTATTAGACCTGTTTTTGTCTATATAGTCTCTATTAGCAACAGTTTTTAGCACTTCCTTAAAAGTAATATCTTTGTTTTTTGATTTTAATTCTAAGAATCTTCTCTGAGCCCGCATTTTTAATGGAGCATCTATATAAATTTTTAGATCTGCACTTTGAGCAACTTTCGAGTTAATGTCTCTACCGCTTACGAATACATGTTGGTAAGGATTATTAAAAATTATATTCCTTTGAACAGGCAATAGAGCGGACCTGATTTTTGGTATTTTTGCAATTGTAGATACAAGTTTATTTATTTTTTGACCATGTAAACTCGGAGATTGTAGCTGCTTTAACGTTATTGTTTGAGCAATTGCTATCAATTTTTTTACATTTATTTTCTTACTATTTTGATCAAGATGTTTTTTTGCAAGAAATCGATATAGCAAACCAGAATCTAAAAATAAGCTATTTTTTATTTTAGAAACTGCATATTTTGCTACAGAAGTTTTTCCGGACCCTACCGGACCATCCATACCAATAACAATTTGTTTAAATTTTTTATTTTTTATTTTTTGAATATCATTCAAAAAACTAGGATAACTGACATTGGCAGAATCAAAATCTTTAATTAAAATTCTTTTTGTAGACACCATGGCCAAGATAGCAAAACTTAAGGCAATCCTATGGTCTTTGTAGCTATCAATTGTAATTAGTTTGTTCGAGTAAAACTCTTCACCAAGGCCCAAGATAGTCATGTCATTATTTTTTCTTTTAGTTGTTATGCCAATTTTTTTTAAGTTGTTTTCCATGGCTAAAAGTCTGTCTGACTCTTTAATTCTTAATTCTTCAAGATTAGGAAAAAAAGTCTCTCCATTCGCAAAAGAAGCGGCAATCATTAAAATAGGAACTTCATCAATAATATTAGGAATAATTTTTTTATTCACTTTAATTCCTTTTAGCAAAGAGGACTTTATTTGTATTGTTCCCACTGTTTCTCCATGCTGTTTTTTTTTATTTACTATTTTAATAAAACCACCCATTTTTTTTAATATATTTAAAAAACCAATCCTTTTAGGATTGAGCAAAACATTAGGCAGGGAAAGACTGCTATTTTTGCTTAGCAAGGCAAGAACAATTAAAAATGCAGCAGAAGAAGGATCTCCTGGAACTACATATTTTTTTTCTGCTTTGAGGAATTGCTTTCCTCGAATTTTAATTATTTTAGAATTTTTTTTATTTTTTATTTTAATAGGGTATCTTAAGTATTGAAGCATCAGTTCTGTATGATCTCTTTGAAGATTGGGAGCCTTAATAGTTGTTATGCCATGACTATTCATTCCAGCCAAAATACAAGCAGATACCATTTGTGCAGATGGCTTATTGACCATCAGTTCAGATTGAGCAGAATCTGGATATCCTGTGATTTGTATAGGTAAATAGTTTTTATTTTTTGGATGAAATAGTGCAAAAAATTTTTCCATTAAAGGAATAATTCGCATAGGTCTTTTGGATAAAGACTGATCACCTATTAGTTTTACATCCACTTCTGACGTTGCCAGCAAGCCAGTGAGCAATCTTAATGTAGTTCCGCTATTATTAAAATTAATAATTCCTTTAAATTTTTTAAAACCAATGCCAAGTCCGAAAATACGATAATGGTTATGGTTTATTTTGTGAATTTGAACTTTAAGTTTTTTTATAGCTGCAATCGCAGTTTGGACATCCTCTCCACCGGAGATATTGTGTACATCTGAAATTCCATAGCTTTGTGAAAGAATTATAACTGATCTGATCCCAATGGATTTGTCACCGGGCAAATGTACTGTTCCATTAATAGAAATGTTATTTGAAGGTAAAAACCACTTTTTATTTGCCATTTAGAGTAGAATTATATAAACGCACAGCTAATAATACAAATTAATAATATGGCAGATAAAAATTGGGGAATAAAAATATTTTGCGAGTGTGGAGCTAAATATTATTCCATGAATAAAAAAGATAATATTGCCTGCCCAACTTGTTCTGCCACGTATGTCCCAGAAGATATAAATGCAAAACCAAGCCCAGCAATAATACCGAAGCCAGAAGTTAAGAAAACTGATGAACTTGCAAATATAGATGATGCTCCAGACGATTCATCAGATGATGACATTATAAGTTTAGATGATCAAAAAGAGATAGAGGAATCTGACGAAGAAAAAAAACCTGATTAAAACCTAAAGTTTCCGCCTAAATAATATTTAATAGCATTTTTATCTTTAGAAATTTTTTCAGTTGTTCCTTCAACTAATATTTCACCACCTTTTATAATATAAGCTTTATCCAAAATATTTTCTATTGCCCAATAGTTATGATCAGTGATTAAAATAGAAAGGCCTGCCTTTTTTAATTCAAGAATAAAATCTTTTAAAGAATTGATAGACAGCGGGTCTAAGGCCGCACATGGTTCATCTAAAAGCAAAGTGGTTATATTGGGATTGCATATTCTTTGAAGGATAGAAACTTTTTTATATTCTCCTCCAGAAAGCAAATCTGCCTTAGTGTTTTTTAAATAAGATAGATCAAAATATCCAAGTAAACTCTCAATTTTTTGATTAATTTTTTCTTTATCTTTCATATGAAGTTCTAAAATTGCGTACAAATTATCTCCAGCGGTCATATTTCCAAAAAGCCCCTTATGCTGTTCTAATAAGCTTATTCCACCTAAACTTCTTAGGTGGATCGGAATATTATGTATCACGTTGTTATCAAAAATAATGCTTCCATGGTCTGGAAATATTTTTCCAATGATCAAATTAAATAAAGTTGTTTTTCCTGATCCGTTAGGACCTAGTAAACCTACGATTTTTCCAGCTTCTAAAGTTAAAGAAATATTTTTTAAAATAGGTCTGCTCCCAAGGGATTTAGAAACTCGCTTAACTTGAAGTGTTTTATTTTTACTTTTATTTAAATCAAATACATTATTTTTATTTTTTTTGTTTTCTATAATACTAAATTTTTTTTTAAAATAAAAGGCTTACTTTTTAAATTCTGTGTTGGTGTATTTTTAATTATTTTTTGCACAGGTAGTACAAATTTTTTTTCTAATATTAATATATTAGAATTTGTTCTTTTATTTATTTTAACAAAATTATTTTTTGTCTCTATAGTGGCTTTAATAGATATTTTTTTTTTCATTTAATTTTTTTTGCGATTACTCTATCTTTTGATGAATTCATAGTTGCTATAGTATTATTCGTTATTGTATCAATTTCTATCTTATCACAATAAACAACATGAGATAAACCCATAGTTAAATCTTTCATCACTACAGATCCGGAAATAATAATAATATTTTTTGAAGAAAAATGTACTGCTTTATTTGAGGTTATTAAGTAATTTTTATTCTTTATAGTCACATTTTTTTTATACGTTACTATATTTTTTTTTTTATCGAATATCCCGATTTTAGATTTAATTTCAATTAATGAGTTATCTTTTTTTAGTTTTGTTACAGAGTGGGGAGCAATTAAATTAATTAATTCTGGCTTATTTGAATCAAAAAAAGACTTTTTAGCTTTCGTAGTAAAAATTTGTCCCTGAGTATTCTGACTTTTGTATTCAACATTTGTGAAAGTGTTCTTATTTTTAATTTCTTGCTCTGTTTCTTTAAAAGGTAAGCTCTTTACTTTTATGGATCCTTCATTTTTCCCTGGAAGATAATAGTAGCTATAGAAAAAAATAAGAGAACTTAAGCAGAGTAGAATGATTTGAATTTTTCTACCAAATCTCATGGGTTTATGAGTTTAGAAAAGACAAAATATCATGCATGTGAACTAAGCCATAAAGTTTTTTATTTTTTGCAACTAAAAGAATTGTAATTTTTTTTCTATTCATTATTGCTAGCGCTTCAGTAACCATGCAGGTATTAGAAATATAGGTCGGTTTTTTGGTCATAATATCTTTTGATTTTTTAAGAAATATGTTTTTAAATTTTTTTATTGCTCTATTGATGTCTCCATCTGAAATAAAACCACACACTTGCTTTCTTTTGTTTGTAACCACAACACCACCGAGCCTACCTGATGAAATCTTTATTACTGTTTTTTGTAGAGAAGAATCTTCATGGACAAAAGGAATGCTTTTTCTTGCAATCATTATTTGGGAAATATCAGATAAGTTTTTACCTATAGAACCGCTTGGGTGAAGCTTGCCAAATTCTTTTTTATCAAATTTGTTTTTAGTAGCCAGTGCAATAGCCATACAATCGCCAAGTGCAAGTAGATTAATGGAACTGCTAGTTGGGATCATATTTAAATGTTTATTACCTGCTTCAGCAACTTTAGGAATTAAAATTTTTACATTACTTAATTTTATTAAATTAGATTTTAAATTTGAGCTAATTCCAATTATTTTTATTTTATTTTTTTTGGCATAATCTAAAATACTGTTAAGCTCAGAGCTGTTACCGCTAAAAGATGCTATTATTAAAACATCCCCTCCGCAAATTGCACCTAGAGACCCATGTCCTGCATCCGTAGGATCTAAAGTAAAACTTGCAATACCAATTGAAGAGAGAGTACTTGATATTTTTTCTAGAATTTTAGCAGATTTTCCAACCCCACAACAAACAATCCTACCTTTGCTATTGTTAATTGTGTTTACGGCTTGAGCAAATGAGATATTTATAGATTTGGAAAGTTTTTTTAAACCTTCAATCTCAGTGCTAATTACTTTATTTGCAATATTTATAATATTTTTTTTATTCATATTAATGGCTGAATATATCCTCATCCCATCCATTAAGATCAAGCTCAGATCTGGTGCTTAAAAAATCAAAGCAATACTTTGCAAGCTGATCTCTTTTTTCTCGCCTTAACATTAAATCTAGTTTTTCCTTGAGCTTATGTAGATACAAAACGTCTAGGGCCGCGTATTGTTTTTGCTCTTCACTCAAATCTTTTAAACCCCAATCGGAGGACTGTTGTGACTTATTAAGAGTAATATTTAACAGCTCTTTAGTTATGTCATAAAGACCATGCTTGTCAGTGTACGTTCTTCCAAGCTTAGAAGCAATTTTGGTACAGTAAATGTTTTCTATTTTTGCATTTAGATAGTATTTAAGTATTCCCATCTCAAATCTTGCAAAATGAGCAATTTTTAAAATATTATTATCGTTAAGAATTTTACAAAGGTTAGGGCTTTTGTAATTATTTCTGTCAAACTGAACTATATAAACCTCATCATCACCAGAGCAGAGTTGAAGTAAGCAAAGCTTATCTCTACCTTTGTAATTAAGTCCTAAGGATTCAGCATCAATCGCTACACTTTGTGCATTAGTTAATTTGTGATTTTCAGGTAAATCGTTTTGATATAATGTAATATTCATTGTTATTGAAATCTAAATGTTCAATTGGAGATTGTATATAGTATGATTGAAAAAAATTACAGAAAAACCGTGGCTATATTTGGCGGAACAGGTTTTATTGGAGAAGAAATAGTTCAACATTTATCAAAGAATAGCTACAGAATAAAAATTGCTACAAGAAACACTTATTTAGCACAAAATTTGAAAGTTTTTGGAGATATAGCTCAAATTGAATTGCATCAGGTTAATTTAAAATCAAAAGAATCTATCGAAAAATTTCTAGAGGGCTGTGACGTATGTGTCAATCTGGTAGGGATTTTATTTGAAACAAGGTCACAAAAATTTAAAGAACTGCATACAAATTTTCCAAAAATGTTAGCAACAATTTTCTCGAAAAGTTCTAGCTCTAATTTACTGGTTCATTTTTCTGCGCTAGGAGTTAATTCCAATTCAAATTCAAGCTACATTAAAAGCAAATTTTTAGGAGAAGAAGAGGTTAAAAGCAATTTTTTAAATAGCACAATAATAAGGCCTAGCATTGTCATAGGAGCAAAAGACAAGTTCTTTAATATGTTTGCAAAGCTTGCAGGATTATTCCCTCTAATTCCGCTGGTTGGCTCTGAGGTAAAATTCCAACCTGTTTACGTTGGAGATGTTGCCAAAGCAATTGATAAAATTATTACGAACAACATTTCTAAAAAAACATACGAGCTAGCCGGAAAAAATATTTATACATTTAAAGAATTAATTGAATTACTTTTAAAAGAAATTAGAAAAAAGAGAATTATACTCCCCATTCCTTTCTTCGCAGGAAGAATTCAAGCAATGCTTTTTCAGTTAATGCCAAAACCTCTTTTGACACTTGATCAAATTAAAATTCTTGAGGAGGGAGATAATATTTTATCTGGTAAAAATAAAACACTTAAAGATTTAAATATTGAAGCTAAAAGTATTGAGACTATTCTTCCCACATACTTAAAAGTATACAGGCCAGCAGGACAGTTTACTGATTAGAGTAATAATAGATTAATAAAGCTACACCCAAGCATATTCTAAAAATTACAAATATATTTAGACTAAATTTTTTTAAAAAAATTAAAAAATATTTAATCGTCGTAATTGAAAACATAAAACTAAAGAAAAATGCAAATAGAGACACTAGGTTAAATGCCTCTTCATTTAGTTTAATAATTTCATAAGAGCTTAAAATAAATGCTGCAGATAATGTTGGAATGGATAATAAAAAAGAAAACTTTGCAGCATCTACTCTATTAAATCTTAAAAATCTTGCACCTGTAATAGTAATACCGCTTCTTGATGTTCCTGGAATGAGTGCTAAGACCTGATATAACCCAATAATAAATGCTTCTTTATTAGAAATCGAAGATATTAATTTTTTTTCTTGTTTGTTTTTGTCACTAATAAAAAGAAGAATACCAAAAAAAATAGTTGCATAACCTATCACGGCAATATTCATTATCTGTTCAATCACCTCAAAATATTTTAACAGCCCTCCAATTACAATCACAGGAAGGGTTGCTATAATTAAATTAATTAGCAGACGATGGTTTTTCCAAAGACCTAACAAATCTTTATAAAAAAAAATTACTACAGCCGCTAAACTACCACCATGCATGGTCGCATTAATTAATAGGTTGTTGTTTTTAATTTTTAAAATATTTTCAAACACAATCAGAAGGCCAGAGCTTGAGACTGGGATGAACTCAGACACTCCCTGAACAATAGATAAAAATAAAATCTTAATAAGGTAAATTTCAGTCATTAATTCATTCTTATGCTTTGCTCGATGTTTTGACTATTTCTAACTGTTTAAATCTAGTAAACTTATGCGACTTAATTGTGCATAAAATAAAAAAATATAGTATTTATTGAGATAAATGTAAAAAATAGGTATCAAAATGGTACTAAAAATCATTTTATTTATGCTATTTTTTTGGTAATTGTTGTAAATAAAGTGTTTAATCAAGAAGATTATTATGACAGAAAAAATGTTAAAATTTGTTGATATTTCCAAAGAAACACCGGGAAAAATAAAATCTTCTGAAAGAACTGAAAATTTTCATGAAATTTATAAGGAATTTATTGAAAATAAAGCTTCGGAGCAAGCAAGCCGATGTTCGCAATGCGGGACCCCCTTTTGCCAGGTCCATTGCCCTTTACATAACAACATTCCTGATTGGCTGAAACTTACAGCTGAAGGTAGATTGGAAGAGGCTTATCGCATTTCATCTTCTACAAATTCTATGCCAGAGGTTTGTGGCTCAATATGTCCCCAAGACCGTTTGTGTGAAGGAAATTGTGTAATTGAAAAGTCTGGACATGGAACGGTTACCATTGGTGCTGTAGAAAAATATATTACTAACACCGCCTGGGATAATGGTTGGGTCGAAAAAATAAATCCTCCTAGAGAATTAAAAGACACAGTTGGAATTATTGGTGCAGGACCAGCAGGATTAGCTGCTGCAGAACAATTAAGACAAAAAGGATATCAAGTAACAATTTATGACCGTTATGACAGAGCTGGGGGACTCCTAATTTATGGGATTCCAAATTTTAAACTAGAAAAATCAGCAGTACAAAGAAGAACAAAACTTTATGAAGATAGTGGCATAACCTTTGTTCAGAACTTTGAAGTGGGAAAAGATTCTACGCTAGAAGAATTAAAAGAAAAGCACGATGCTATTTTAATTGCAACTGGAGTTTATAAGCCTAGAGAAATTAATATTCCAGGAAAAAATTTAAAAAATGTTTTTCCTGCGATGCAATTTTTAACTGCATCTAATAAGAAAGGTTTAGGAGATAATGTTCCGGAATTTGATAATGGCACCTTGAATGCTGAAGGAAAAAATATAATCGTTATAGGTGGCGGTGATACAGCAATGGATTGTGTACGAACTGCTATCAGACAAAAAGCAAAATCTGTTTCGTGCCTATATAGAAGAGATAAGGTGAATATGCCTGGATCAGCAAGAGAGGTTCAGAATGCAGAAGAAGAAGGAGTTAAATTTATTTGGCTATCAAGTCCCAAAGAATTTGCAGGAACTGAAAAAGTTAATAAAGTTATTTATGATAAAATTAAACTAGGAGAGCCAGATTCTTCTGGTAGACAATCTCCTAAAATAATTGAAGGGGCTCAAGATGAGTTACCAGCAGATATAGTTATAAAATCTCTAGGGTTTGATCCTGAAGAAATTCCAAACTTATTTTCAGAGCCAGGACTTGAAGTTTCCAAATGGGGTACTATCAAGATAGATCTAAAAACTATGAGAACCAATATTAGGGGTGTGTTTGCCGCGGGAGATATAGTCAGAGGAGCATCTCTTGTTGTATGGGCAATTCGAGATGGACGAGATGCTGCTCAAGAAATTCATAAATATTTAAAAATAAAGAGCCAACAATTTCAAACTAAAGTCGCATAATGAAAAATTTATACCTAAAGAATAGGCAGTTTCTTCAAAATAATCATGTCAATATCGAAGAGCATGATGCTTGCGGTGTTGGTTTTGTTGCCTCTATGAATGCCAAGCCTAGAAGGGATGTAGTTGTTAATGGAATTAATGCTCTTAAAGCAGTTTGGCATAGAGGGGCGGTTGATGCTGATGGTAAAACAGGAGATGGAGCTGGCTTAAATATTGAATTCAATAAAGACTTCTTTGAAGATAAAATTGCTTCTACTGGACATGACATCAAAGACGATCAAACTCTTTGTATTGGAATGATTTTTTTACCAAGAAATAATTTTAGTGAACAGGAGCGTTGTCGAACGCTTATGGAGCAAGAGCTTCTTAAAAATGATCTTTATATATTTGGATGGAGGCAAGTTCCTACAAATCCAAAAGTACTAGGCCAGAAAGCCAACGATACAAGACCTGAAATTGAACAGTTGTTGTTTGCTACAGATAAAGATCTGTCTCCTAAAGAGTTGGAACGAACTTTGTTTTCTGTAAGAAAAAAAATTGAAAAAAGAGCAACCGAGGAACAGCTTAAGGATTTCTATATTTGTTCCCTAAGTTCTAAAACTATTATTTATAAAGGAATGTTTTTGGCTGAAAATATAAGCGATTTTTATCCAGATCTTTCAGACGAAAGATTTGTTTCACGATTTGCTATCTTTCATCAAAGATTCTCAACCAATACATTTCCATCATGGGAGCTTGCGCAACCTTTTCGAATTTTGGCTCACAACGGAGAGATTAATACTTTAAGAGGAAATGTTAATTGGATGAAGACTCATGAAGCTGGCATGGAAACAGATTTAATTGAAAATATAGAGGACTTAAAACCCATAATTAAATCTGGAAATTCTGATACAGCATCATTGGATGCGGCATTTGAACTTCTGGTAAGAACTGGAAGGTCTTTACCAATCGCAAAAATGATGTTGATACCTGAGGCCTGGTCTAAAAAAAGCAAAATTATTCCAAAAGCCCATAGGGAAATGTATAATTATTTAAATTCTTTAATTGAGCCTTGGGATGGGCCAGCAGCTATAGCGGCATGTGATGGTAAATGGTTAGTGGCAGCCTCTGATCGAAATGGTCTAAGACCCCTTAGATACACCATAACAAAAGACAAACTTTTTTTTGCAGGTTCAGAAACTGGAATGATCCCCGTATCTGAAGATAATATTTTATTTAAAGGTAGGGTTGGTCCCGGACAAATGATTTCCTTAGATTTGGATAAGGGGAAATATTATAATGATAAAAAAACAAAAGATCATTTATCAGCAAATCCTATTTATAAAAAATTTGCATCCAATCATATTGAGTTAAGCAAAACTTTAAATGAAATTAAAGAGAAACATTCATTTGAAGGATCAGATTTAAGAGAAAGACAGTTTCTAGCAGGATTTACCATTGAGGATTTGGAAAGCATATTGCACCCAATGGTAGCAGACCAAAAAGAAGCAATTGGTTCTATGGGGGATGATACCCCAATAGCGGTTTTGTCTAGTAAATTTAGGCCTCTTTCTAATTTTTTTAGGCAAAATTTTAGCCAAGTAACCAATCCTCCCATAGATTCTTTGAGAGAAAATAGAGTTATGTCCTTAAATACAAGATTCGGAAATCTGGAAAATATTTTAGATGATAGACTTACTGAGCAAAAAAGCTTTGTTTTGGAAAGTCCCGTACTATCAAATTCACAATTTAAAAAATTATTCGAATTTTTTGACCAAGACCAAGTTCAATTAATAGACTGTACCTTTGATAAAAATGATAAAAACTTAAATCTTAAATCAGAAATTGACCGAATTAGAGAAGAGTCAGAAATTTCTATAAGGTCAGGAAAAAAACATTTAATTATATCCGATAAAAATATTTCCAAAGATAGAATAAGCATTCCTGCCATTCTTGCTGTGGGAGCGGTTCAATCTCATTTAACACAAATAGGTTTGAGAAAATTTGTATCTATTAATGTTCAATCTTCAGAGTGTTTAGACACTCACTACTATGCAGTCTTGATTGGAGCAGGAGCCACTACTGTGAATGCTTATCTAACAATCGATTCTATTTATCAAAGATTTCAAAAAGGATTGTTTGATAAGTTAACTTTTGAAGAATGTGTTCATCGATATATTAAAGCCGTGAATGATGGGCTATTGAAAATAATGTCTAAAATGGGAATTTCTGTAATTAGTTCATACCGTGGGGGTTTGAATTTTCAATCATTGGGTCTTAGTCGGGGATTGGTAGCTGATTATTTTCCAGGGTTAGAATCTAAAATATCAGGAATTGGTTTGTCAGGAATTGAAGATATGATTAAAAAACAACATGACAAAACATATTCAGAAAATGTTATAACTTTGCCAATAGGTGGTATTTATAAATACCGTCATGGAGGAGAGACCCATGCCTATCAAGCAAAAACTATTCATCTTTTACAGACAGCAGTAGGAAAAGATTCTTACGAACTATTTAAGAAGTATTCTAATTTAATAAGTGAACTACCTCCAATTCATCTTAGGGATCTTTTAGATTTTAGAAAAAATAATAAAGCAATTCCTCTAGAAGAAGTGGAATCTGTAACTCATATTAGAAAAAGATTTGGTTCCGGTAGTATGTCTATGGGTGCACTATCAAAAGAAGCACATGAGACTTTAGCTATTGCTATGAATAGAATAGGAGGAGCCTCTTGTAGTGGAGAGGGCGGAGAAGATGAAAACAGGGCAATATTAAGAGAAAATGGAGATAATGCTAACTCTAGAGTTAAGCAAGTAGCTTCAGCAAGATTTGGTGTCACTGCGTCCTACTTAAATAACTGCAATGAAATTGAAATTAAAATGGCTCAAGGAGCAAAACCTGGTGAGGGCGGTCAGCTACCGGGATTTAAAGTTACAAAAGAAATTGCAAAATTAAGACATTCAACTCCAGGAGTTACACTGGTTTCTCCACCACCTCATCACGACATCTATTCTATCGAAGATTTAGCTCAACTAATTTACGATTTAAAGCAAATCAATTCTAAAGCCAGAGTTGGAGTTAAGCTGGTATCTTCCAGTGGGATTGGAACTATTGCAGCAGGTGTTGCAAAAGCAAAAGCAGATATTATTTTAATTTCAGGACACAATGGTGGAACAGGTGCTACACCTCAGACTAGCGTCAAGTACGTGGGCTTACCCTGGGAGATGGGTTTAACGGAAACTAATCAAATTTTAACCCTCAATAGCTTAAGACACAAAGTTGTTCTGCGAACAGATGGAGGAATTAAAACAGGTAGAGATGTAGTAATTGCTGCCATGATGGGAGCAGATGAGTTTGGTATAGCCACCACTAGTTTAGTGGCCATGGGATGTATCATGGTTAGACAGTGCCATTCCGATACTTGTCCAGTAGGGATTTGTACGCAAAACGAAGATTTAAGAAAAAAATTTACTGGCACACCAGAAAAAGTAGTTAATCTTTTTACATTTGTTGCAGAAGAGGTAAGAGAAATTCTGGCAGAACTAGGATTCAAATCATTAGATGAAGTTATTGGTAGAACAGATTTATTGAGACAGGTATCTAGAGGAGCTTCCAACCTAGATGACTTAGATTTTAATCCATTATTAGTCCAAGCAGATCCAGGTGACAATCCGAGATTTTGTAAAGACAAAATTAGAAATGAAGTTCCAGATACTTTAGATAAGCAAATTCTAATTGATACTTTGCCTCTAATACAGAGCGGTCAAAAAATAGAGATGAGTTACACAATTAAAAATACTGATAGAACCGTAGGAGCAAGACTGTCTTCTTACATCGTGACTGATTTTAAAAATAATAATTTTCCTGAAAATCATATTAAAATTAAATTAAGAGGGTCAGCTGGACAGTCTCTGGGAGCTTTTGGGGCAAAAGGAGTTAAGTTCGAAGTCATTGGAGATTGTAATGACTATGTTGGAAAAGGTCTTTCAGGTGCTACTATATCAGTAAGGCCTCCAAAAAGTAGTAATCTTGAAACTAACAAAAACACAATTATAGGAAACACCGTTTTGTATGGAGCAACATCAGGAAATTTATTCGCTGCAGGAGAAGCGGGGGAAAGATTTTCAGTTAGAAACTCAGGCGCTACAGCAGTGGTAGAAGGAGCTGGTACTAATGCGTGTGAGTATATGACAGGCGGATGCTCTGTCATACTTGGTGAATTAGGTGATAATTTCGCAGCCGGAATGACAGGTGGGATGGCATTTGTTTACAATCCGGAGGACAATTTAAGCGATGTAATCAACTCCGCTTCGGTAGTTTGGCAAAGAATTGAAACGAAATATTGGGATGATTTTCTTTATTCTCTTATTCAAAGACATATAGAAGAAACGCATTCAGACTATGCTAAAAAAATATTAGATGATTGGGAGCTGGCTAAAGAACAATTTTACCAAATTTGCCCTAAGGAAATGCTAGATAAGCTAGACAATCCTATTTCTTTAAGAGAGCCAGAAAAAAAAGCTGTTTAAAGATATTAAACTTTTTTGTTTTGGTTTTGGATTAACTGCTAAGCATTTAACCAAATTGCTAATAGATAGAAATATTAATTTTGATATATCAGGAACTTCTAGGTCTACAATTAAATTTTCTGACAAAACAATTGAATCTTATTTATTTGATAGTAGTAATTTTGATCCAGAGATTGAGAATAAGTTAAAAAATGTTACTCATGTTTTAATTTCTACTCCTCCGGAAGTAGAAAAGATTATAATTAAGAATTTCTTAACTACACTGAAGAATAATCAAAATTTACAATGGGTAGGTTATCTATCATCAACCAGTGTTTATGGAGACCACAAAGGTAATTGGGTTGAAGAAACTTCCAATACACAACCAACCTCCGAAATGGGACTGAAAAGAATTGAGGCAGAACAACTATTGTTAAATTCTAATTTGCCGGTGCGTATTTTTAGATTAGCTGGTATTTATTCTTTGGAGAGGAGCGTGTTTTCACGATTAAAAAAAAAGAAAGTAAAAATTGTTAATAAGAAAGACCAAATTTTTTCTAGAATTCATGTGGAGGATATTGCGCAGGTTCTGTTCTCATCTTTTTCCAAATCAAAAGATAAAGATATTTTTAATGTTAGCGATGATGCACCTTGCTCATATAAAGAAGTGGTACAATATGCAGCCGCACTTTTGCAAATAGAGATGCCAAAAGAAATCAATTTTGAAGATTTGGAAAATTCAAAAATGAAAGATTTCTATAGAGATAGAAAGAAAGTACAAAATTCAAAAATAAAATCGATGGGAGTTAAGTTAAAGTATCCAACTTTCAAAGAAGGATTAACAGCTATCTTTAATCAAATTAGTTAGTTGGTTTTTTATTTTTTTTAAATCTTCAGTTTGGGATAGGCTGTGATCACCATTCTTTTGAAAAGTTATTATAGTGTCATTAGATAGCAATGTTTTTGTTAATCGAATGGAAAAATTTACATCGACAACTGTATCTTTAAGCCCATGAAATAATCGAACAGGAAAATTGCATTTAATCTTTTTATTTAGAACTAAATACTTACTTCTATCGAATATTAATTTTTTTGATATAGGGTAAGGGTTTCCATAAGAGCTTGGCATATAATAAGTTTTTCCACTTTTGATCATGAATTTTGTTTTCTTAGAAAAATTTTTCCACATTATTTCTTTAGTAAAATCTGGAGCAGAAGCAATTCCAACAAAACCTTTTACAATTTTTTTTAACTTTGAGATAAGGGCAATGCCAATCCAGCCACCCATTGACGAACCTACTAAAATAATTTTTTTTGTTTTTACAACTTTTTCAATCAACTCTTTTGACTGATTAATCCAATCATCAATTCCATAGTCACTTAATTGACCAGAGGACTTTCCATGACCTGTGTATTCAAGAGTTAAAAAAGAAACCTGTTCTTTCTTAGATAGTTTACTCAGAACTTGAATCTTCTTTCCGGTCAAATCAGACATAAAGCCATGAAGAAAAATTATAGTTACTGGTTTTTTGCCTTGAATTAATTTATATCTAATTTGTTCTTTGTTTTTACTTAAAAAGAAATTAATTTTGCTCATAATGAATACTTAATTTTTATCACAAGTTGAATGAATAAAAAAATAAGATTACTTCAAGTGATACCAGACATGGGAACTGGAGGTGCTGAGACAGGTTGCAAACATATTGCAGAATACATTTCTAGTACATGTGAATTTTCTTCTATTATGACCTCTAGAGGTTCTCAATTAGATTCTATAAGCAAAAGCGTAAAAATATTTAAGTGGCCAACATCTAAAAATATTTTTTTTATTATATTTAATATTTTTTATATTTTATTTTTAATATCTAAATATAAAATTAATATTGTACATACTAGAAGCAGAGGTCCTGCTTGGTCTTGTTACTTTGCTTGCAAACTATCGAATACTAAATTAGTTAGCACTTTTCATGGAACGTACAACTTTAGATCTGACATTAAAAAATTTTATAATTCTATTATGATCAGATCAGACCGTGTTATTGCAGGATCAAATTTTATTTTTAATCACATTCACTCAAACTATAATTCAAAAATCAATATAGATCTTGTCAAAAGAGGAATTGATGAAAGTTATTTTAGTCCATCTCAAATACAAGAAATAGAAAAAGACAATCTAAGAAAAGAAATGGGATTTTCAGATAAGAATTTTTTAGTTTTGCTCCCAGGACGATTAACGAATTGGAAGGGACAAAAACTTTTTATTGAATCTGCAATTACTCTTAAGAAGCAAGATCAACTTTCAAATATTTTTTTTATCATTTTAGGTGATAGCCAAGGCAGAATTCAATACGAGAATAGCCTAAGGGATTTGATAGAATCTAATAAAATGATAGACAAAATTAGAATTGTGAAGCCGATGCAAAACATGCCCTTGGCTTATGCATTTAGTGATCTAATTGTTTCTGCATCCATAGAACCAGAGACCTTTGGCAGAGTTAGTGTAGAAGCCCAATCAATGGAAAAGCCAATACTTTCTAGTGCAATTGGAGGTTCTTTGGAAACAATAAAGCCTGAAAAAACAGGTTGGTTATTTGATCATAATAGCAAAGAAGATCTTGCAAAAAATATTTACAATATTTCTAAAATGAGCAAAGCGGCTCTTGAATCTTTAGGCAAAGAGGGAAGAAAAAATGTAATAGAAAACTACACTAAAGATAAAATGTGTCTGAAAACACTAGAAATTTACCAATCATTAGTTTAATAAATTCCTCAATGAGATCAGTACAACTTATATGCCAATAGTACAGCTACCAGACGGCAAAGAATTAACTTACAAAAATTCAGTAACTGGATTGGAAATAGCAAAAGATATTAGCATTTCTCTATCCAAGAAAGCCTTGGCTCTAAAGGTTAATGGAGAATATAAAGATTTAGACACTGAAATTGTCAAAGATTCAAAGATAAAAATTATTACTCTAGAAGATGAGTATGCTCTGGAATTATTGAGGCATGACGCAGCGCATGTTTGTGCGATGGCTGTACAGGAGCTTTTTCCAGGAACGCAAGTTACTATTGGGCCTGTCATCGAGAATGGTTTTTATTATGACTTTGCTCGAGAAGAGCCATTCACTGACGACGATTTAATTAAAATTGAAAAAAAAATGATTGAAATCGTTGATCGTAATGACAAGACCACTAGAGAAGTGTGGGATCGAAAAAAGGCAATTGATCACTTTAAGAGTATGGGAGAACATTATAAAGCTGAAATCATAGATTCAATTCCTGGGAATGAGGATATATCCATTTATTTTCATGGGTCTTGGCACGATTTATGCCGAGGACCACACCTTCCTAGCATTGGAAGAATCGGCAAGTCATTTAAATTAATGAAAGTTGCAGGTGCTTATTGGAGAGGAGATTCTAACAATGTCATGTTGCAAAGAATTTATGGAACATGCTGGAAAACAAAAAAAGATTTGGATGAATATCTTCATAACTTAGAAGAAGCGGAAAAAAGAGATCATAGAAAACTTGGAAAAACTATGGACCTGTTTCATTTTCAAGAAGAAAGTCCAGGTGCTGTTTTTTGGCACCAAAAAGGATGGGCTTTATTTCAAACGTTAGTTGATTTTATGAGACAAAAACAATTAGAAGCAGGATACCAAGAGGTAAACACACCCGAAATTATTGATAGAGTTTTATGGGAAAAGTCTGGTCACTGGGAAAAGTTTCAAGAATACATGTATACCACCTCTACACCTGACGAGAGAACGTTTGCAATTAAACCAATGAACTGCCCAGGGCATTGCCAAATATACAATCAAGGTTTGAAAAGTTATAAAGATCTTCCTTTAAAGTTATCTGAGTTTGGAAAAGTCCATCGATATGAGCCCTCGGGTTCTTTACATGGGTTAATGCGTGTCAGATCCTTCACCCAAGATGATGCCCATATTTTTTGTACAGAAGATCAAATCACGGAAGAATCTGTTAAGGTTACAAAACTTATATTGGATATTTACAAAGCATTCGGATTTGAGAATATAACTTTAAAGTATGCGGATCGTCCTGCAAAAAGAGTTGGAGACGATTCAGTATGGGACCAGTCTGAAAAGGCATTGCTAGAAGCCATTAAGGCTTCCAAAGTTGACTATACAATTAATAAAGGTGAGGGAGCATTTTATGGACCAAAAATTGAATTTGTCTTAAGAGATGCTATTGGTAGAGATTGGCAGTGTGGAACTTTGCAGGTCGATTTAAATTTACCAGGCAGATTAGATGCAACGTATGTTGATAAAGATGGTAAGAAAAAAACTCCGGTCATGTTGCACCGTGCATTATTTGGCTCATTAGAAAGATTTACAGGAATTCTAATTGAACATTATGCTGGCAAATTACCTCTTTGGTTATCTCCAGTTCAAGTTGCCATATTACCAATCAATGATGAGCACCATGACTATGCAAAAGAAATATTAAATCAGCTTGAAAAAATTTCAATAAGACCTATTATTGATTTAAGAAATGAAAAAATTAACTATAAA
Organism: Candidatus Pelagibacter sp. IMCC9063; assembly: GCF_000195085.1. Taxonomy (NCBI): domain Bacteria; kingdom Pseudomonadati; phylum Pseudomonadota; class Alphaproteobacteria; order Candidatus Pelagibacterales; family Candidatus Pelagibacteraceae; genus Candidatus Pelagibacter; species Candidatus Pelagibacter sp. IMCC9063. The sequence continues at coordinate 540,782 of NC_015380.1, forward strand.
ATTAGAGAACACTCCGTTGGAAAAATTCCCATCTTAATGATTTGCGGTTCAAAAGAAGTTCAAAATAAAACAATTACTTTAAGAAGGTTGGGTCAAGAAGACCAACAAACCGAAAGCTTAGAAAAAATAATTTCGAGTTTATCTAAAGAGTCTCAAGCTCCAAAAATCTAGAGGTATTCTTATTAATAAAAATTTTCAATATAATAGAAAGCCTAGAGATCGCGGTCCAAAAACTAACAACAATATTAGAGCTTCAGAAGTCCAGCTCATTGGACATGATGGAGATAACATAGGAATTGTTCCTTTAGGAGAAGCCATCAATAGGGCACAAGAAGTAGGACTGGATTTAATTGAAATTGCAGCAAATACAAAGCCACCCGTCTGTAAAATCATGGATAGTGGTAAGTATAAATACGAGCTACAAAAAAAAGCTAATTTAGCAAGAAAAAAACAAAAAGTTATCTTATTAAAAGAAATTAAATTAAGGCCTGTAACAGATGTGCACGATTATGATTTTAAAATTAAAAATGCAGTAAAATTTTTAACGAATGGAGATAAAGTAAAATTTACAATCAAATTCAAAGGTAGGGAAATGGAGTTTATAAAAGCTGCTTACGATTTAGTTAGAAGAATAATAGAAGATGTTAAGGAAGTAGGTAAGGTTGAGCAGTCTGCAAAGATGGAAGGTCGTCAAATGACCCTAATAATTCAGGCCTTATAGACAATCGATTTCTGTTGTTTTCAAATCACAATCTTTGTATAACCCCGTTACATTTTTATGGCAAAATTAAAAACTAAAAGCTCTGCAAAGAAACGTTTCAAATTCACGGCTACTGGAAAAGTAAAAGCTCCACAAGCTGGAAAAAGACATGGAATGATTAAAAGAACAAATGCGCAGATTAGAAAATTAAGAGGCACTACGGTTTTATCGAAGCAAGATGCCAAGATAATAAAATCCTTTATGCCCTATGGTGTAAGAGGATAGTATGGCAAGAGTCAAAAGAGGTCAGGCAAGTCACCAAAAGCATAAAAAGGTTTTTAAACAAGCTAAAGGCTTCAGGGGAAGAAGAAAAAATACAATTAGAGTAGCAAAACAAGCTGTAGAGAAATCTCTTCAATATGCCTACAGAGATAGAAGAAGAAATAAAAGAATTTTTAGATCTTTGTGGATTCAAAGAATTAACGCTGGAGTTAGAGCGGAAGGTTTAACTTATTCTAAATTTATAAATGGTTTAATTAAGTCTAAAATTAAAATTGATCGTAAAGTATTGGCGGATATTGCCTACCACAATCCCGAAACCTTTAAATCTATTGTAAAAAAGGTACAATCACATCTAAATTAAATTAAAACTTTTAATTTTTAGATGAACAATCTGACCACACTAGAACAAGAAATTTTTGCTAAATTTTCTCAATTAGAATCTAAAGAAAGTTTAGAAAAGTTAAAAATAGAAATTCTTGGAAAAAAAGGCACTCTTTCAAAACTGTTCCAGGACTTGGCAACTATTGATAAGGAGAAAAAAAAGGAATTTGCCTCCCAACTAAATATTTTAAAAACCAGGGTTCTAGAGCAATTTAGTATTCTTCATACAAAATTTGAACAAGAGGAGATTCAAAAAAAATTAGAAAACCAGACTATAGATATTAGTTTATCAGCACCAACAAAACCTCAAGGAAAGATTCATCCAGTCTCACAAGTAATTGATGAGCTGACTTGTATATTTGCAGAGTTAGGTTTTTCAGTGGCGGAAGGGCCGGATATTGAAAATCAATACAATAATTTTACAGCCTTAAACACACCACCCAATCATCCAGCACGCGATATGCATGATACTTTTTATTTAGACGAACAAAAAGAATTATTGATGAGAACTCATACTTCGCCTGTTCAAATTAGAACAATGTTAAATGAAAAGCCGCCCCTAAAAATTATTGCACCCGGAAGAACCTACCGATGTGATAGTGACCAAACACACACTCCAATGTTTCATCAGTTAGAAGGTCTGTATGTTGACCAAAACATAACCATGGCAGATTTAAGAGGATGTTTGGATTATTTTCTAAAAAAATTTTTTGAAGTAGATCAAATTAAAATGCGTTTTAGACCTAGCCATTTTCCCTTTACAGAACCTTCTGCTGAAGTGGATATTGGATATGAAATCAAAAATGGAAAGATCACCATAGGACAGGGTGATCAATGGTTAGAAATTTTAGGTTGTGGCATGGTGCATCCAAATGTTTTAAAGAATGCAAAAGTAGATACCAAAAAGTACCAAGGCTATGCTTTCGGAGTCGGAATTGACCGATTGGCAATGTTAAAATATGGCATAAACGATTTAAGATCATTTTTTGATAGTGATGTGAGATGGTTAAAACACTTTGGATTTAATGCAAATGATGTACCCACTAATTACAGGGGTTTATCAAAATGAACATCACCCTAAATTGGTTAAAAAAATATTTAAAAACAAAATCTACCACAGAACAAATTGGGGAAAAACTTACATCTATTGGTCTTGAAGTTGAAAGTATTAGCTCAGCTAAAAGTAATTTATCTAATTTTAAAATTTGTAAAATATTAAAGGCCATTAAACACCCAGATGCAGATAAGTTAAAAATTTGTGACGTGGATATTGGAGATGGAAAAATTACTAAGGTTGTGTGTGGAGCCACCAATGCACAAGATAATTTAATTACAGTTTATGCTTCTCCTGGCACGGTTATTCCTTCCAATGGTATGAAGCTTTCTGTTGCAAAGATTAGAGGAGTAGAATCTTTTGGAATGCTATGTTCAGAATCTGAACTAAACATCTCAGATAGTAGTGATGGAATTATGGAGCTAGATTCCAAACGCAAAATAGGTAAAAATTTTTTTAAAGAAAATTTAGATCCCATGATTGATATTTCCATAACCCCCAATAGGTCTGACTGCCTTGGAGTAAGGGGTATTGCTAGAGATTTGGCAGCATCTGGAGAAGGTACTTTTCTTAAATCTAAAAAGGAAATAATAAAAGTTACATCAAAAAAAGCTATTTCAGTTGAAGTTAAAAAGGATTCTGGGTGTTACCAATTTGGGAGCTGTTATATCGAGGGTGTTCAAAACAAAGAAAGTCCAGACTGGTTAAAAAAAGATTTAGAGTCAATCGGTCAAAAGTCTATTTCTGCAATTGTAGATATTACCAACTATGTAATGATAGACATGAATAGGCCGCTACACGCTTATGATGCCAATAAGATATCTGGCAAGATTATTGTCAGAAGGTCAAAAAAGAGCGAACATTTTGAAGCACTAGATAATAAAAAATATGAACTTTCTGCTGAAGACTGTGTTATTGCCGATCAATCAAAAGTTCTTGGACTTGGAGGAATTATTGGAGGAGTCTCTACTGGTACAGAGATGTCAACAACTGACATTATTTTAGAAGCTGCAAGCTTCGATCCAATCACTATTGCAAAATCTTCTAAGAAACTTGGATTGTTAACAGATGCAAAATATAGATTTGAAAGAGGAGTTGATCCTATGTCTATAGAAGAAGGGCTGGTCAAAGCTTCAAAGCTAATACATGAAATTTGTGGTGGAAAAATTAGTTCCATTAAAGTGGCTGGAAAGTCTAATTATAAAGAAAAAAAAATTGTTTTTACCATTGCTAACTTCAAAAAATTAATAGGTTTTGAGATTTCTAGCACAGAAAGCAAATCTATTTTAGAGGATTTGGGTTTTGGGGTAAAGAACAAAAAAAATACATTAGAATTGATAGTACCTAGTTTTCGACCAGATATAAATCAAGAAGTAGATATTATTGAAGAACTTATTAGAATTAAGGGCTATGATAATATTCCTCTTACCGAACCTGACAGAGACATTTTAAAACCTACTTTAAACTTCCATCAAAAAATATTTCACCACACTCAAAGATCTATTGCTTCTTTAGGATATTTAGAGACAGTTACCTGGTCTTTTACCAACTCAAAAATAGATGATTTTTTTTCAGATAAGAAATTACGATTGATAAATCCAATATCTTCAGATCTTGACACTTTAAGAACATCTATATTTTCTAACTTATTAATTCATGCAAAGAACAATGTAGATAGGGGACATAAAGACTTAATGCTTTTTGAGGTTGGCCCTGTGTTTAAAGGAAAGCAGCCAGGACAACAAAATATTTTTGCTTCAGGTATTGTCATGGGAGATAAGATAGAAAAAAATTGGATGATGAAAATCCAACCTTTTAATGCTTATGACTCTAAGTCCGATGTGGTTCAAATTTTGATAGATCTTGGGATAGATAGTTCTAATCTTATTGTTGAAAGCAAAAGCAATTCATCTTTTCATCCTGGTAGATCTGGTTCTTTTTATTTAGGATCAAACAAAGGACCATTACTTGCAAGCTTTGGAGAAATTAATCCAATTATTGTCAATCAATTAGAGTTGGATCATTATTCGCCCTGTGGGTTTGAAGTTTATTTAGACAACATTTCCGAACCAAAAAGAAACCAAAAAGATGCAAAACAAAATTATGTAGTATCAAAGTTTCAAGCGGTTGATAGAGACTTTGCTTTTATTGTCGATAAGAGCATTAGTGCCAATGAGATCATCAAAGAGGTTAAAAAGTGTGACCCATTATTAATAACCAATATTAATATTTTTGATGTATATGAGGGCGAGAATATTGAACAAGGAAAAAAATCAATCGCTTTTAGTATCAAACTGCAATCTATGGAAAAAACTTTAGATGAAAAAACAATCGAAGAAACCAGTCAAAAAATTATATCTGCAGTTCAATCTCATGTAGGTGGTACTTTAAGGAGCTCATGAGCTCTACAGAACTAATAAGAAATTTTTCTATTGTAGCTCATATAGATCACGGAAAATCCACTCTTGCCGATCGACTTATTCAAACCTGCGGTGGATTGCAATCTCGAGAGATGAAAGAGCAAGTTTTAGATTCTATGGATATTGAGCGTGAAAGAGGAATTACCATCAAGGCTCAGACAGTTCGCCTGAATTACAAGCATAAGGATGGAAAAACTTATATTTTAAATATCATGGACACACCAGGCCATGTAGACTTCAGTTATGAAGTTAGCCGTTCATTAGCAGCGTGTGAAGGTTCTTTATTGATAGTAGATAGTACTCAGGGAGTAGAAGCCCAGACACTTGCAAACGTTTATCAGGCCATGGATAACAATCATGAAATCGTAGTCGTTTTAAACAAAGCTGATTTGCCAGCCTCTGAACCTGAATTAGTTAAGCAAGAGATTCAGGATGTTATTGGTCTAGACACCTCTAGTGCAATTTTAGCATCAGGAAAAACAGGGATAGGAATTGAAGATATTTTAACTGCTATTGTTGAAAAATTACCGGCGCCAATAAGTGAAAGCAATGATCAGCTAAAAGCTTTACTGGTAGATAGTTGGTATGACAGTTATTTAGGTGTCGTAATTTTAGTGAGAATTATAGATGGCTACATTAAAAGAGATGATGAAATTCTTATGATGTCCAATAGTGCAAAATATAAAATTGACAAGGTTGGAGTTTTTACTCCGAAGCCTATAAATAAAGATGCTTTAGGTCCTGGAGAAATGGGTTTTATAGTTACAGGAATTAAAAGCGTTTCAGAAACAAAAGTAGGAGATACCATTACATTGTCAAAAAATCCTATTACAAAAGCGTTACCAGGATTCAAACCAAGTAAGCCAGTTGTGTTTTGCGGTTTATTTCCCGTAGACAGCTCAGATTATGGGTTGTTAAGAGATAGTTTGGGAAAACTATCCCTAAATGATTCTAGTTTAATTTATGAAGCAGAATCTTCCTCTGCCCTTGGGCTTGGTTTTAGATGCGGATTTTTAGGATTGCTACACCTTGAAATTGCAGTTCAAAGATTAGATAGAGAATATAATTTAAATTTAATAACCACTACACCGGGCGTGGTTTACAAATTAGAAAAAACAGATGGAACTAAATCAGATTTGCAAAATCCTAGTAGCATGCCAGAGCCTAATTTTATTAAAACTATTAAAGAGCCTTGGATAGATGCAACATTAATTACACCGGATGAATATTTGGGTTCTATAATCAAGCTTTGTGAAGAAAAAAGGGGCTTACAAAAAAATCTATCTTATTCTGGAAATAGAGCAGTTTTAAAATATGAACTACCATTAAATGAGGTGGTTTTTGATTTTTATGATCGTTTAAAATCTATTTCTAGCGGTTATGCTAGTTTTGATTATGAAATTAACGATTATAAAGATGGAGATTTAATTAAACTTTCAGTTCTAGTAAATGCAGAGCCTGTAGACGCATTATCTATGATTATCCATAGGGAATTTGCAGTAAGACAAGGAAGATTAATATGCGAAAAATTAAAAGAGCTAATCCCAAGACATCAATTTCAAATACCCATTCAAGCAGCTATAGGAGGAAAAGTTATAGCTAGAGAAACGATACAAGGTTTCAAAAAAGATGTTCTAACCAAAATTCATGGTGGCGGAGCAAGAGATAGAAAAAGAAAATTATTAGATAAGCAGAAAAAAGGAAAGTCCAGAATGAAGCAATTTGGCAATGTGGAGATACCTCAAGAAGCCTTTATTGGAGTATTAAAGATTAACAAAGATACATAAAAAAATTTAAATTTTTTAGGAATAAATTTGAGCTACCAATGAATCTTTTTGAATTTTTAATTTATAATCAGTAGAAACTTTTTTCATTTCTTTTAAAATTTTTTCATAATTATTGCAAATATAGACAATTTCCTCGGCATATTCTTTTATTGTTGATGCATCTCTGTACGAATTAGAAATTAAATATGATTTTAATTGAGAGGCTTCTCTTGGAATAATCATAGGTATTTCGTGAGTGATGCATGAAAAAAACAATCCTGAACCTACATGATTTACTTGATCAGAATCATATAAAATTGGCATAATATTAATTTTTTTTAAAAGATTTCTATAAAATTGAAAATCAAGATATCCTTCAAATATATCAATGTCAGAATACTGTTTTGCCAATTCTAAAATTCTATTCTTTGCATTTTTTGTATTTGGGTATGTTTCTTTTGAAAACTGAATTGTAAAGGAAATATTTTTATTTATTTTTTTTAAAATTTCTATTAAGTCAGGAATTTTGTTAAAACCTTTATTTTCTCTAGATTCACCCAAAAAACCAACATTAATAAAGCTTGGAGTTTTGCGTTCATGAAAACAATAAATTTGAGTAAAGTTTTTTACTTTTAAATCAGAGGTATTGGAGATTATATTTTTTACAGAATCTACTTCAGTAAATAAATGCAATTTATTTTTCATGGACGCATTTTTTAATATGCTTTCGGTAAAATAATAAAAATTTTTTTCTTTTTTTTTTAGGGGGGTATAAAATTCTTATGATAATTTTTGGCAAAATTCCTTCAATTGACAATAAGAAATTAATTAACTCAACATCTTTGGGTCTACAACTTTGAATTATAATAATGTCATTAGGATTTATTTTTAATTTTTTATAGCAATTGTAAAAATTAAAAAAATATTCAGGTATGGAAAAATAATTTTTAAAGAATGCTAAAAAATATTTTTTTAATATTTTCTTTTTAAAAAAAAGTATAGATAGTTTAAAAAAATTTAAAATCTCAATAAACATCTTCATAATTTTTTCGAAAAGATTTTTTGATTTATAAGAATCTATAATTCTAAAATTTTTAACAAAATTAGGTAGCCACAAATTGGGGGCGTCAAACTTGTTATTAACAAGCCAGATTATTTCATGATTTTTTTCAAAATATATTGACGATTCAATTAAATTATCAAGATGATGACCCTTACCACCCATCATTTCTGGTTCAAAAAAAATTATTTTCTTTTTGTTCATCAAATATCTACCTGTACTTGTTTGCAATATTAAACTATATAAAAAATATGAGAAAAAAAGTACTTATATTAGGTTCTGAAGGGCAGGTTGGGGCTCATTTAAAAGACTATTTAAAGAATAAAAATTATTCTGTTTTAGAGTTTGATATAGCAACATCCAAATTCCAAGATCTTAGAAAGTTTAGAAACAAAAAACTGGCTAACTTGATTAGACAGTCCAGTTTTATTTATTTTTTAGCTTTTGATGTGGGTGGTTCTCGCTATTTAAACAAATATCAAAATACGTTCGGCTTCGTATCCAATAATATTTTACTTATGCAAAATACTTTTGAATTAATCAGAAAATATAAAAAAAAGTTCATTTTTGCTAGTAGCCAAATGTCAAATATGAATCATTCTAATTATGGTGTTCTCAAGAGCGTTGGTGAAAAATATACCAAAATCTTAGGTGGTATAACTGTAAAGTTTTGGAATGTTTATGGAATTGAAAAAGATTTAACCAAGTCACACGTTATTACAGATTTTATTATTAAGGCATTAACCAAGAAAAAAATATCAATGCTCACAAATGGTAATGAAGAAAGGGAGTTTTTGTATGCAGAAGATTGCTGTAGAGGATTAGAAATTATTATGAAAAAATTTGATAGTATTATTAAGCAAAAAAATTATATTGATTTAACAACATTTAAGTCAACTAAAATTATTAATATTGCAAAAATTATCAAAACATTGTTAAAAAAAATGAACTTGGAGATTTCAATCGTACCTTCAAAAAACAAAGATATTGTTCAAATGAATAAAAAAAATAAAGCAGATAAGTATTTTCTAAAATTTTGGAAACCTAAAAACTCTATCCAAGAAGGAATTGAGGAAGTTTTAAAATACTATATTACGCAATATAAAAAAAATATCTAATTGCAAAATTTAACTAACAAAAACTGCACTGTAGTTCTACCCACTTATTTTCCGGGTGATGAAATATTTGATAATATTAAAAGTATTCCTAAAAATATTAAGATTTTAGTTGTAGATAATAGTTTTGACGACCGACTTTTACATAAGATTAGTAAATTTTCTAATTGTGCATACTTTAATATTGGTGATGTTGGCTTAGGGAAAACTTTTAACTTCGCATTGGAGAAAATAGAAACAGATTATATGTTACTAACACAACCAGATGTTGTTTTAAGAGAGAATTGTTTAAGCAACTTAATTTTAGGAATGCAAAAATACCCAACTGCAGGAATGGTTGTGCCAATTGTCTATGATCTAGGAAATTATAGCCAATATGATTTTTATGACTTAAAGTATTCTAAAAAAAATAAAAAATTCAATCAGGACAAATTGAAAAATAAAATAAATATAGAGCCGGCAGGAGATTTTTGCGTAGATGCTGTTAATGCCACTACCATGCTTATCAGAACTGAAGTTATGAAAAAGATTGGTGGATGGGATAGTAAAATATATGTTTATTTAGAAGATATCGATATATGCCTAAGGCTGCATCTTAACAACTATTCTGTAATTAAAATAAAGAATGCAGTTGTAGACCATAAGGGCTGGAGTTCACATTTTTCAGAAATTAAAGATACTATGAACGTAACAAGAATATGGCATTTTGCATGGTCATCAATGTATTTTAATTTTAAATTCTGCAATAAATTGATCGCTCTCAGTTTTTTATTTAAGATGATTTTAAAATCTTCAGTCAAACTTTTGTTTAGCCTCATTACGGCAAACAAAGAAAAGTATAAAGTAAATAGGACTAGGCTATCTGCGTGCCAATCTATAATTTTTAAAAAAGGTTCTTATTTTAGAATAAAACATAAAGTTGATTAGTTTTTTGTGATTTTTTTACTTATGGAGAGATGTGAGAGTGGTTTAATCAGCACGCTTGGAAAGTGTGTAAACTGTCAAAAGTTTCGAGGGTTCGAATCCCTCTCTCTCCGCCATAAATATAAACAATTATGATTAAGACGATAATTATTGGGTCTGGGTTTTGTTCCGCAGTACTAACTAAGGTATTAAATCCAAATAATAACTTTTTGATATTTGACAAAAGTAGAGGTCCAGGTGGAAGATCATCCACGAGAAGAGTTGATGATGTGGGGTTTTTTGATCATGGTCTTCAATACATCTCTCCAACAACAAAAGAATTTGATTTTTTTTTAAATCAGTATTTAAAATCTTCAATTAAGGAGTGGAGTGGGGACTTCCGTTGTTTTGAAGATGGCAAAACAATGGATAGCAAAAAGTACATTGGAAAATCAGGAAACAATTGTTTTGTAAAAGATTTGGTGACTACAAAAGTAGAATATTTAAAAGAATTAGTGACAATTGACAGAAAAAATAGCAAATGGATTTTGCGATTTAAAGATAAGGAAGTTCAAGAGTGTGAAAGGCTAATTCTAACTATACCTTTGGAGCAATGTCAAAAGGTCACGAACTCTCTGAACTTAGAGCTAAATTTTGAAGGTTCAATGGAGCCAAACCTTACTGCAATGATTGCATTTAATAAGCCTTTAAAGCTCTCATCTTGTGGAATAAAGTTTCAAAACAATTCTACCTTGAGGTGGGCTGGAAATGAGAGTTCCAAGCTAAGAATAGGAAACAATGATAATCTTGAGCTATGGACCCTGCAAAGTAGTTTAGAGTTTGCAAAAAAATATTGTCACACTTATAGAGATCAAAAAGAAGAGGTTTTAAATTTTATGATACAGGAATTTACTACTTTACTTGAGATTCAAAATGTAGAAATATCTCATAAAGATATACATGGTTGGCTTTATGCATTTAAAAACAAAGATTTTTCAAGAAAATTTTATTGGAACAAGGATATTAATCTAGGTATTTGCGGGGATTGGATGTGTGGGCCAAAAGCGGAAGACGCTTGGAGAAGTGCAACATTGTTAGCCAATCAAATTAACAACTCATAGAATTTTTTAACTAAGGCCAAAGCTCTTTGATCCATTCCCATGGTAGGGTTAATTTCTTTTGTTACGTAAGATATGCCTAACCCATTGATCGGATCTGCAAACCCCAATGATCCACCCCAACCGTTATGTCCAAAGGATTCTTTGTGTTTTCCAAACATCCACCCACCCCTCAAAATGAATCCTAGGTTGGTCCACCTAATTGGAAAATTTAAACTTAAATCTATTCTAGATTCTGTCTCTTCTAAACATTTAGTTAACAAATTATGGCTAATAATATTTTTTTGATCACTTCTAAAATCATTAGCTAGATAATCATAAATAGAGGCAATAGCATCTGAATTGCCATGACCGCCCATTGATGGTATTTCAGCTTTTCTCCAATCTTGGCTATTATAAAATTCAATGTTTTGTTCTGGATTATTAAAGGCGTTAAAATCTTCATTGTCATATTTATTATTTTTTTGATTAGATTTTTGTAAAGAAAGGTCAGCAATATTTTTTATTTGAGAATTGTCCACACCAAAATAAAAATTTAAATTCTCCTGTTTTGTAATATTTTTTCTTAAAAATTGACCAACACCTAGTCCGCTTACAATTCTAATTAAATTTCCTATTAGATAACCATGAGTTTTTGCATGATAATATGTTTTTTCCCCAGCATTATGGTCTGGTTCTTGGTTTTCTAAAATAGAAATAATTTTTTTCCAGTCTAATAAATCTTTATTTTCTAATTTTGTTTTAAAACGATACATCCCAGATTGATGAGAAAAAATATGCTTAATTAAAATAGAGGACTTGCTTGAGTGTTTAAAAGAGGGCCAATAATAAGAAACTGGTTTTTCCAAGTCTAGCAATTGTTCATTAATTAGTTTTGCAGCACAAGCCTCATAAATTCCCTTGCTCGCAGAAAAGGTGTTAACAATTGTCTTTTCATTCCATGGACTATTTTGAGAATTAGTTACTCCGCCATACAAACTAATAATTTTTTTTTATTTTGAACGATCGAAAATGCAGCTCCTGTTTCTGCAAGGTCTTCAAAGGAATTGTTAAAAATTTCCTTAATCTCTAAGAATTTTTTCTCACAAAATCCTTTTACCAACATCTAGATAGCCAGATTCACAGCAAAGTTTCTTCCAAGACTAATCTTTAAGTCCTGACAAAATTTTGCAGCTTCAGCACCATCAATTATTCTGTGATCGTAAGATAAAGAAATTGGCATCATCATTCTTGGCTCGAATTTTCCATTAATAAATACTGGTTTTATCTCGGATTTTCCCATTCCTATTATTGCGACTTCAGGAGAGTTAATAATGGGTGTAAAAAAACTTCCTCCGATACCTCCTAGACTAGAAATCGTCATCGAACCTCCAAAAAATTCCTTTTTATCAATCTTTAATTCTTTACAAAGTTTACTTACGGACCTCACTTCTTTACTCAAGTCGGAAAGGCTTTTTGTGTTCACGTCTCGAATTTTTGGTACCATCAAGCCATGTGGAGTATCAACAGCAACTCCAATATGAAAATATTTTTTATAAACAACTTTATCTTGGTCTAGGGAGCTATTGAAGTTTGTAAATCTTTGCATACCATTAACCAAGGCTTTCATCATAAAAGCTAATGGTGTTATTGAAATTTTCTCTCTTGTATTTAAATTTACCAATCCTTTTCTAAAGCTTTCCATTTCTGTAATATCTAGCTCGTCGTGTTGAGTTACATGTGGAATTGTATTCCAGGCCCTAACCAAGTGTGGACCGGACATTTTTTTAATTCTAGGAATCGTTTGAACATCAACATCACCAAATTCATTATGTTGATATGGAAGAGCATCTGAATCTACTTTTTCAGTTTTTGAGCTCAAAGTGTCATTTTCTTCAATTTTGTTTTTGTTTAAATTTTGGCCAACATAATTTTTAATATCCTGCTCTAGAACTCTTCCTTGTCTACCACTTCCAGAAATATCATTGACAGAAATTCCCAGCTCTCTTGCAAACTTCATAATTTTTGGACTTGCTCCAGAAACACCTACACCATTATTAGAGAATACAACTGATTGGGCAGAAACTGTTCCCCCCCCAATCACATTTGTGGTAGGCTGGGTAATAATTGAATTTTTTAACTCATCTACTTTATCTTTATCTTCTATATTTTTTTTATTTTCGGAATCGGGTAGATTTATTTTGGTAGATTCTATAGTACCTTCTAGCGAAGCTACTAAACTTCCTTCAGAAACCTTGTCACCAATTTTTATATGAACGACTTTGACAATTCCAGAAATATTTGAAGGAACCTCTACACTTGACTTGTCACTTTCAAGCGTAATAACAGTATCTCCTTTTTCTATTTCTTGACCTTCTTTAATTAGAACCTCAATAATTTCAACATTATTAAAGTCACCAATATTAGGAACTAAAATATCATTAGACATTATAATTTTGTTGGTATCGGTTTTGTTTGATCAATATTATATTTTTTGAAAGCGTCTTGTGCAACTTTAGATGCTATTTTTTGTTCTTTTGCTAAAATACTCAAGGTATTTGCAACTATATATTCTTTATTAACCTCAAAGAAATCTCTTAATTTTTTTCTAGTATCACTTCTGCCGTATCCATCTGTTCCAAAAGCATAGTAACTTTCTTTGATATAAGGACTAATCTGTTCTGCATGAATTCTCATATAATCTGTTGCAGCAATGACAGGACCCGATCTTTCGTCCAAACATTTTTCTACAAAAGATTTCTGCTTTTCTTCAGTGGGGTTAAGTAGATTTTTTCTTTCAATTTCCATTCCATTTTTTTTCAACTCATTGAAGCTAGTTACGCTCCATACATCAGAATCGACCCCATATTCATTGCTAAGAATTTCAGCTGCTTGCAACACTTCATTAAGAATAGTACCTGAACCCATGAGTTGAACTTTAGTTTTTCCCTGATTTTCGAATTTTTTTAACAAGTACATTCCTTGTAATACATCCTCTTTTTTTACATGATTTGGTAATTCAGGATGAATATAGTTTTCATTCATGGTGGTAATATAATAAAAAATGTTTTCTTGTTTTTCATGCATTCTCTTCAAGCCATCTTCAACAATAATTGCAAGCTCATAAGCATAAGTGGGGTCATAAGAAACACAATTTGGAATCATGGATGCCATAATTAAACTATGTCCATCTTGGTGTTGCAAGCCTTCTCCTGCTAATGTAGTTCTTCCAGCAGTTGCTCCTATTAAAAATCCTCTTGCTTGAGAATCTCCAGCAGCCCAAATGAGATCCATAACCCTTTGAAATCCAAACATAGAATAGAAAATATACAAAGGTAGCATTTCAATATCGTGATTAGTGTAAGCTGTACCAGCTGCAATAAAAGAAGACATTGCACCGGCCTCATTAATACCCTCTTCTAAAACTTGTCCTTTTTTATCTTCCCTATAAGAACTTATTTGCTCAGAATCTACAGGTTCATATTTCTGACCTTCACTTGCATAAATTCCAACTTTTTGAAAAAATCCTTCCATACCAAACGTTCTTGCCTCATCAGGTATAATGGGAACTAATCTAGCAGCTGTGTTTTTATCTCTTAATATTTTAGTAAGAATGGCGACCAAAGCCATGGTGGTTGAAATTTGTCTTTCTCCAGACGACTTGTAAGAAGACTCAAATACAGATTTATCAATTTTAACAGGAGTAGCATTGGAAGATCTAGAAGGTATAGAGCCACCTAGAGATCTTCTTCTTTCTTTTAAATATTGAATTTCTTCTGATTTTTCATCAGGTTTATAAAATTCTAAATTCTCAACCTGCTTATTAGTCAATGGAATATCAAACCTATCTCTAAAGTAGAACATGTCATCTAGTCCTAATTTTTTTTGTTGGTGAGTGGTATTGATACTCTCTCCAGATTTACCCATCCCATAACCTTTAATTGTCTTTGTTAAAATTACAGAAGGTTGTCCTTTATGTTTTGTGGCAGAGTCGTAAGCTGCATATACTTTGTTTGGGTCATGTCCTCCACGATTTAGACGCCATATATCCGAATCTGACATATTGGAAACTAGATTCGTTAATTCAGGGTATTTACCAAAAAAATTTTCTCTCACATAGGCACCACCCTTTGCCTTAAACGCCTGGTATTCACCATCAACACACTCGTTCATTCTTTTCATTAGAAGACCTGATTTGTCTGCTTTTAACAAAGAATCCCAATACGATCCCCAAATTACTTTAATAACATTCCAGCCTGCACCTCTAAAAGTACCTTCTAGCTCCTGAATAATTTTTCCATTTCCACGGACAGGACCATCTAATCTTTGCAAATTACAATTAACAACAAAGATTAAATTATCTAATTTTTCTCTAGTGGCTAAACCAATTGCCCCTAAGGTTTCCACTTCATCCGTTTCTCCATCTCCAATAAAACACCAGACTTTTCTATCTTGATGTGGAATCAGGCCTCTGTTTTCTAAATACTTCATAAACCTTGCTTGATAGATGGCTGTGATTGGACCAAGACCCATAGAGACAGTTGGAAACTGCCAGTAGTTTGGCATTAACCAAGGATGTGGATAGGAAGACAAGCCTCCACCTTTAGCTTCTTGTCTAAAGCCAATTAATTGTTCTTCAGAAATTCTTCCTTCAAGAAAAGATCTTGCATACATCCCAGGAGCAGCATGACCTTGATAGTAAATCATATCACCTAAAAAATTTTCATTTTTAGCTCTCCAAAAATGATTGCATCCAACATCATACAAAGTGGCAGCTGAAGCAAAAGTTGCAATATGCCCACCAAGTTCAGAAGAGACCTTGTTTGCTCTTACTACCATTGCAGCAGCATTCCATCTAACTAGAGATCTTATTTTTTTTTCAATTTCTTGGTTTCCTGGAGACTTTGCTTCTAGCTCTGTGGGAATAGTATTTACGTAAGGTGTTTTTTGAGTAAATGGAATAGTGGATCCAGCAATATACGCCTGATCAATTAATTGGGTTAATAAATAGTGAGCTCGTTCTGCCCCATCTCTTTTAACCACTCCTTCCAAAGACTCAATCCATTCATTTGTTTCTTCAGGATCAATATCTTTACTGTTGGGTATTCCAGTATAAATTTTTTGGTTTTTAATTTCAATTCTTGGAGCTCTAGCTGTAGTTTTAGTCGAGACTGGATCAATCAATTTCTCTTTTTGATTATGTTCTACTTTTAAAACTTGATCTCGGCTTTCTGCAGTTCCTATTATACTTCCTTTAGAAACCTTATCTCCAACTTTTATTTTTATTTCTTTAACAATTCCAGAAATTGGAGACGGAACTTCCATGCTTGATTTGTCACTTTCTAGTGTAATGATAGGATCGCCTTTTTTAATTTCATTTCCCTGTTTTACAAGAACTTCTATAATTTCAATCTCTTTAAAGTCACCAATGTCCGGCACTTGAATTTCAACAATTCCAGATGAAGATTCTTGCGTTAAATTTTCTTCAGCATCTCTAATAATTCTTTCTGTTTCGGGTAAGACCTTCTCTGCGAGTGTAGACTTGCTTTCAGCTTCACCCTCAATACCCATAAAGCCAACTAAATCACCTTGAGAAATTTTATCTCCAACTTTGATTTTTAGCTCAGATATTGTTCCAGAAAAGGGTGAGGGTACTTCCACACTTGATTTATCACTTTCAAGAGTGATGATAGGATCATTTTTATTAATTTGATCGCCTTCTTTCACCAACACTTCGATTATTTCTACATTTTTAAAATCACCAATGTCAGGAACTCTAATTTCAGTACTCATAAGATCATGGTTGTTTATTAATTTATTAAGCAACTGTAAATGCTTTAAAAGCTACAGCTATATTAGCAAATTTACTTTGAGTTGGGTATTAATTGCTTATATATAAGGCATTCATGTATCAAAATTTTGGACAATTTATAGATGGCAAATGGACACCTTCTTCGGATGAGGGCGTTTATGAAGTGGTAAACCCTTCGAATGAAGAAATTTTAGGTAATGCCTCAAAAGCCACAAGCAAAGATGTCGAGCAAGCCCTGCATTCTGCAAAAAAAGGATTGGAGATATGGAAAAAGACTCCTGCTTGGGAGCGTTCTGCAAAAATAAGAAAAATTGCCGATTTAATTAGAGACAAGAAAGATATTATTGCCAATTGGATCGCATTAGAAGTGGGGAAGCCTTTTGCCCAAGGACAGGGCGAAGCGATGGGAGCAGCAGATATTTTTGAATGGAATGCGGAAGAAACAAAAAGAATTTACGGGCAAATTGTAGAAAGTAGGTTTGCAGATACTAGAGTTCAAATTAAATATGAACCTGTAGGAGTAGTTGCTGCTTTAACACCATGGAATTTTCCAACTATTTTAGCTGCGAGAAAAATATCTACAGCTTTGGCTGCTGGATGTTCAGTTATTTGCAAGCCTGATATGGTTACCCCAGGCTCTGTCATGCAACTAGTTGATATAGCAAGAGAAGCAGGAATTCCTGCTGGTGTAGTAAATTTGTTGTCAGGAGATCCTGCTTCTATTTCTTCTCAGCTTCTATCATCAGATATTGTAAAAAAAATATCGATCACAGGATCTACAAGAGTGGGAAAAATAATTTTAAAACAAGCTGCAGAAAAAGTACAAAGAGTTACGATGGAACTTAGTGGTCACGCACCTTTTATTGTTCATGATGATGCCAATATACAAAAAGCAACTGATATGGCCATCATGGCAAAATACCGAAATACTGGACAGGTTTGTATTTCTCCTAGTAGATTTTTTATTCACGAAAGTAAAAAAGAAGAATTTACAAAATTATTTGTAGAAAAAACATTAAAACTAAAAATAGGAAGTGGACTAGATAAGAATACCGACCTAGGTCCAATCACTACCCAAAAAAGATTAAACGAAATTGAGGAGCTAGTAGAGCATACTAAAAAAGAAGGGGCTAAAATTTTGTGTGGAGGGAAACGACCTGCAGAATTTAACAAAGGTTATTTTTATGAAGCTACAGTTTTTGATAATGTAAAAGATGATTTTAAAATTATGACCACTGAACCTTTTGGCCCCCTGTCTCCAATTCTTTCTTTTAAAGATTTTGATGAAGTAATTGAAAGGGCTAATAATCATGACGCAGGCTTAGCCGCTTATGTAGCTACTAGCTCTATGGAGAAAGCACACAAAACTTCAGATGCCCTGGAAACAGGAATGGTTGCAATCAACACTCCATTTGTTGCTTTTGCAGAAACTCCATTCGGAGGAATTAAGCAAAGTGGCTACGGCAGAGAAGGTGGTTCGGAAGCAATTAAGGATTATCTTAACATCAAGTATACACACCTAGGTATTTCAGGCTAAATGCCAGATCCAAAAATCAATGTAGCGTTTATCGGTACAGGATTGATGGGCTTGCCTATGGTTAAAAACCTTTCTAAAGGCGGCTATAAGATTAAGGCTTTTAATAGGACTCTATCTAAAATGGATGAGCTAAAGAATAACAATAATATTATTATCTGTAGTTCTTTAAATGAGGCAATAACAGATGCTACTGTAATTATAACATCATTACCGGACGATGATTCTGTTGAAAAAATAATTAACGAAATTATTAACAAAGACCTACTGAATCAGGAAAGTATATTTATAGACACAAGTTCTACAGAGTACGCGAGTGCAAAAAAATTTTATAATATTTTAAAAGAAAAAAAAATAAACTTTCTAGATGCCCCTATTTCAGGAGGACCTGAGGGAGCCAAATCAGCTAGCTTAGCAATTATGGTTGGAGGTGATAACGAAATATTTGATAGAGTAAAAGATATTTTAAAAACTATGGGCAATCCTACATTAGTTGGACCAGCAGGAAGTGGGCAGGTAGCAAAACTATGTAACCAAATTATTGTCGGAGTAACTATAGGAGCTGTTGCAGAAGCTATTATTCTTTGTGAAAAAGTTGGAGCCAATCCAGAAAATTTTATTAAAGCAGTAGCGGGAGGATTTGCAGATAGTAAAATATTGCAAAATCATGGTTCAAGAATGATAGAAAAAGATTTTGCGCCAAGAGGAAAGTCTATTACTCATTTAAAGGATATGAATAATATTTTAAAGTGCGCAGAAGATGTAAGTGTGAATCTTCCTATCTCCAAACTTATTCAAAGTATGTATCAAAGCATAGTAGATCGAGGGCTAGGCAACGATGATCATTGTGCTCTTTATAAAGAAATCCTAGAAAAGAATAAAAAATAGTTTTGGTGCCCACAACCAGAATCGAACTGATGACCCCGTCCTTACCATGGACGTGCTCTACCAACTGAGCTATGTGGGCTTCTTTGTGACTTTTTAAATTTATAATAGGTTTTTACAACTTTTTTATTTGAGAGCGCCTGAAATAAGTCTTTTTTTAAGCTAATGCTGATCGCATTTGTATTTTAAATGTACATCTATGAAAAAAATATCACTTATATTTGTTATGTTTGCTCTAATTGCGCTAACTAACTGCACAACCCATACTGTTAAACTAGGAAAAAAATGTACTCAAATTGCTAGTGACAGTACATATGAAAAATCATTTGTTTGGGTTGTTAAAAAAGAAACCGTTTCTGCTTTTGACAAGAAAATAAACAAAAGCAATTGCTCAAAAATTGAAGGAAAAGCGTAGGAATTTTTTTAATAAAAAAAACAAAACAAGAATTCTTGACAAAAATAGTGCTCATCTATTAAAATATTACCAACATTTAGATTGTATTTAAATGTCTTAATAATAATAGAAAGTTAAAATGAGCATAAAAGGAAAAGTAAAATGGTTCAATGGCTCAAAAGGTTATGGATTTATTGAAAGAGATGACAAAGAAAAAGACGTTTTTGTTCACATGTCAGCAGTAAAAGATTCTGGCGTTGATTATTTAGATGAAGGAGATGTTCTTTCTTTTGATATCGAAGATGGGCAAAAGGGTCCATCTGCTGTAAACTTAAAAAAAGAATAGTTTTTTAAGAAATATTAGTTTTGGGAGGCTCTGCCATGGGTATTCATTATGATTATAAATCTAAGCGTGGTGAGAGAGCAATGTTAAAAGAAGCAAAGAAAAAAGACCGTCTTGCTTTAAAAAAGGCAAAAAGAGCCCCTACTAATATTGTAGAAAAAAAAATTGAAGAATCTTCTGAAATGCATGATATTAGTAAGCCAATCACTCTTGATGATTTAACTAACCCTAATAAATAATTAATAATATTTTTCTGATGGTTAATGAGACTAAAAATAAGAAACTTGCTAATGCGTTAAAAGAAAACTTAAAAAAAAGAAAAGATTTTCAAAAGAAAGAGAAAGAAAAAAATGAGCGTACTGTCGGATAAATGGATTAAAAAAATGTCTCTTGAAAAAGAGATGATAGCCCCATTTGTAGAAAATCAAAATAGAGGGGACAATATTTCTTTTGGACTTTCTTCTTATGGTTATGATGCTAGAGTTTCTAATGAATTTAAAATTTTTACCAATGTGCACTCTACGGTAGTAGATCCCAAAAATTTTTCTCAAGAAAGCTTTGTTACTAAAAAAGAAGATGTTTGTATCATCCCTCCTAACTCTTTTGTTTTGGCGAGTACTGTAGAGTATTTTAAAATACCAAGAGATGTCCTTGTCATTTGTCTTGGCAAAAGTACATATGCAAGATGTGGAATTATTGTCAATGTCACTCCTCTTGAGCCAGAGTGGGAAGGTCACGTTACATTAGAATTCTCTAATACAACGCCTTTACCAGCTAAAATTTATGCAAATGAAGGTGCTTGTCAGTTTATCTTTTTAAAAGGAGATCAATCCCCAGAAGTTTCATACGCCGATAGGAAAGGCAAGTACATGAAGCAACTAGGAGTTACCCTTCCAAAAGTTTAACCTTCAATGAAACAACTAATTATTCAAGGGGGTAAAAAACTCTTTGGCACTATTAATATTTCAGGATCTAAAAATGCTTCCCTGCCCATTCTGGCAGCTACATTGCTCGTAGACGAAAAGATAACTTTAAAAAATATCCCGGATGTAAAAGATATTTCAACTATGATTAATTTATTGGAGAGTATTGGTAAAAAAATAAAGTTTTCAAATTCTAGAAATCAGATTGTTATAACTTCTAAAAAAAATAAAAAATTAATAGCACCATACAATCTCGTTAAAACTATGAGAGCAGGTGTCTTGGTGTTAGGACCTTTGCTAGCAAAATATGGGCAGGCTAGAGTTTCTTTGCCAGGAGGATGCGCTATCGGATCTAGGCCAGTTGACTTGCACATAGAGATGTTAAAAAAAATGGGTGCAAAAATTAAAATTGACAAAGGATATATCGTTGCAAAAGTAATTAAAAAACTAAAACCAAATAAATTAAAATTTGAATCTATATCGGTAGGAGCAACAGAGAATTTAATTATGGCTGCTACATTGTGCAAAGGAAAAACAACTATTAAAAACATTGCAATTGAGCCTGAAATTATAGATTTGATAAATTTTTTAAACAAATCTGGGGCAAAAATATTTTTTAACTCAAAACGAATTATAACAATTGAAGGTGTTGAAAGTCTTAAGGGTAGCACTCACTCCATTATTCCAGACAGAATAGAAGCAGGAACATATGCGGTTGCAAGTCTTATTTCTAATGGAAAAATTACATTGAATAGAATTGACACAAAGGCAATGAAAAATATATTTGATGTTTTAAAATTATCAGGAGCCAAATTAAATTCTAATAAAAAAAACTCCGTCACAGTTTCTAGAAAAAAAATAAAATCATTAAACGCCAAAACGATTCCTTACCCTGGCTTTCCAACAGATATGCAAGCTCAGTTAATGAGCTTATTGTGCTTAGGTAACGGGAAATCTATTATCAAAGAAGATATTTTTGAAAATAGATTTTTGCATGTATCTGAGCTTAAAAGAATGGGTGCTAATATTAAAATAAAAAATAAAAGCGCATATATACAGGGTATAAAAAATTTCACAGGAGCTGAAGTTATGGCAACAGATTTGAGAGCGTCTGTTTCCCTTGTTTTGGCTGGATTGGCTGCAAAAGGAATTACCATTGTGAATAGAATTTATCATTTGGAAAGAGGTTATGAAGATTTGGTAAAAAAATTAAAGAAATGTGGAGCATCGATTATTACAAAGAATGTCTAAAATACAATCTAACTTAAAATTATTAGCTAATGACGAAAAAGACCTCTCCGTTTTTTCTGCTTACCTTCAAGATGCTATAATTATTGCGCAAGATATTAAATTCCTATTAAAGAATAAAACATTTGCTTGTATTTTTAATCGGTTCATGTGGGAAGATGCCGAACAGGGAGTATTTAGAGACAATCGAAGAATTAGGTCTGCTCTAGTCTTTAAAAATGTACTTAATGTTAAATCTCAAAATATTAATGTAAAAAAAAAATCAACAATACTAGAGTTTTTGGCAATTAAGATTAGTAAATTAAAAAACGATAATTACAATTTGAAGTTGATATTTTCTGGTGGAGGAGTAATTTCATTGGAAATAGAATTTATCGAATCAACTCTTGAAGATTTTTCTAAAAGTTGGACAACAAAGCACAAACCAAAACATAAGATTTAATGAAATATATATTAAGCACTAAAGATAAAAATTTTCAAAATAATTTTAAAAAAGTACTAAATTCAAAACGCCGGCAATCAGAAATAAACAGAGCTGTAGTTTTAAAAATTATAAAAGATGTTCAAAAAAATGGAGATCAGTCTTTAATTAAATATTCAAAGAAATTTGATAAAATTTCATTAAATAAAAAAAATATTCAATTAAGTCAAAAAGAAATAGTTTCAATAACGAAAAAACTAGATCCTAAAATTAAACAAGCTATTAACCTTGCGTACGCTAGAGTTAAGTCATTTCACTTAAGGCAAGTTAATAAGTCTTTTAAATTTAATGATAAATATGGAAATCAATTAGCTTACAAATATACACCACTAGACAAGGTAGGAATTTATGTTCCAGGTGGAAAAGCTAGTTATCCAAGCACTGTAATTATGAATTCGGTTCCAGCGATTGTGGCGGGTGTTAAAAATATTTATGCAACCGTACCAGCTCCTAACAATACAATTAATGCTGGAGTGATTTATGCTGCTAAAGTATGTGGAATTAAGAAAATTTTTAAAGTTGGAGGAGCACAGGCTATTGCTGCCTTGACTTATGGAACTAAGACTATTGATAAAGTTGATAAAATTGTTGGTCCTGGCAATATATTTGTAGCAACGGCTAAAAAAGAAGTATTTGGACAAGTTGGAATTGACATGATTGCAGGACCGTCAGAAATAACTGTAATTGCAGGACCAGAAAATAATCCCACATGGACAGCCCTTGATCTTTTATCCCAAGCAGAACACGATGAATTATCTCAAAGTATTCTGATAACTAAAAACTCATCATTTGCAAATAAAGTAAATAATGAAGTTAAAAAAATTATTCAAATTTTACCTAGAGCTAAAATTGCAAAATTAAGTATAAAAAATTATGGAACAATCGTTGTCTGCAAAAGTGACAAAGAAATAATCGATATTACTAATCAAATTGCTCCTGAGCATTTAGAGATAAAAGTTAAAAACTATAATTCGATTGAAAAAAGAATTATTAATGCTGGATCTATTTTTTTAGGAGACTACAGTCCGGAGGCAATCGGAGATTATATAGCTGGTCCAAATCATGTACTACCCACATCGGGAACAGCCAGGTTTGCATCGGGGTTGTCTGTTGCTGACTTTTATAAAAAAACATCTGTAATCAAGTGTTCTAAGCTTGGTATAAAAAAAATAGGACCAGCTGCTATAAGACTTGCAAATTATGAAGGCTTGCAAGCCCACGCTCTTTCAATTAAGACACGTATTATTAATAATAAGTAAAATTTATGGCAAAAGAAGAAATGTTAGAATTTAATGGGGTAGTTACAGAGCTACTACCCAATGCTACATTTAGAGTAAAATTAGAAAATAATCATGAGATCCTAGCACACAGTTCAGGAAAACTTAGAAAGAACCGAATAAGAGTTTTAACAGGAGATAAAGTTTTAGTTGAAGTTACCCCTTACGATTTAACTAAAGGTAGAATTACTTTTCGACTTAAATAAGCAAATGGTTGAAATCACCAAGGGACTCATTTTAGCTAGCGCATCCCCTCGAAGATTAGAGCTTTTAAAAAAGATTAATATTATTCCAGAGAGAGTTGAGCCTGCAGAAATAGACGAAACCCCAAAAAAAAAGAAAAACCAACTGAATATTGCAAAAGACTTGCAAAAGAAAAAGGAGAGTTAATTTTTAAAAAATTTCCTGAAAAGACTATTCTTTCAGCTGATACGATTGTTATTTGTAGAAATAAAATTTTTGGAAAAGCTAAAACAGAAGATGAGGCAAGAGAGTTTTTAACGTTTTTTTCTGGAAGGAAGCATAAAGTGTTAACCTCCATTTATATTAAAAACAAAGATAAGAGTAAATTGATACAAGCTACTACCAAGGTTACTTTTAACAGACTTGAAAAAAGGGATATTGATCTATACTTGAAAACAAAAGAATGGGAAAATAAAGCAGGGGCTTATGCGATACAAGGCTATGCCGATAGGTTTGTTAAAACTATAAATGGATCTTATTCAAATATTGTTGGATTATCTCTCAATCAGGCTTTCAATTTGCTCAAAACTGTAAATTTAGTTTAGTTTTTAATTGATTATTCAAATAAATTGTGGAAAAAGACTGTGCGTGGTCTGATAGCTCAGTTGGTAGAGCAGAGCCCTGAAAAGGCTTGTGTCGGTGGTTCAAGTCCACCTCAGACCACCAGTTTTTGTTTGCATTTTTATTGTCGAATTGCTAATCAACCTGAAATTGAAATGAAATATATATATATATCTACACACAGATACCATCCTCATGCTAGGCATGTGCTTAGCTAATTGAATTATATATTTAAAACAAAAATACTATTATAAACAAAAAATATTATGCAGCTGTAGCTCAGTTGGTTAGAGCGCTGGTTTGTGGAACCAGATGTCGGTGGTTCGAATCCACCCAGCTGTACCAAAACAATGAATAAAAAATTTTTTAAACCCACTTGTGAATTACCCAATGGGTTTACAGATAGACAAGAAGAAGAGCTTTTAATTCGTGATCTTTTAATTTCGAATATTAAAAAAATCATGTCTAAATATGGATTCCAATATCTCGAGACTCCGAGCTTTGAGTATACGGATAGTATTGGAAAATTTTTGCCTGACAAAGATAGACCGTCCGAAGGAGTATTTTCGTTTGAGGATGAAAAAAAATGGCTTTCTTTAAGATATGATCTAACAGCCCCTTTAGCTAGATACGCCGCTAAAAATTTTGATAGTCTTCCAAGACCCTTTAAGAGATTTCAATTAGGAACTGTTTGGAGAAATGAAAAGCCAGGTCCAGGTAGATTTAGAGAGTTTTTACAATTTGATGCAGATTATATAGGAACTAGTAATTTATTTTCCGATGCCGAACTTTGCTTTCTTATTTCAGAAATTTTAAAAAGCTGTGGTTTAGGGACAAGTGAGTTTAATATAAAAATTTCAAATCGAAAACTTTCTAAAGGGCTATTAGAAAAATTAAATATTACCGACGAACAAAAGCAATCAATCACGCTAAGAGCGATAGATAAGCTAGATCGAGTAGGAGCTGAAGGTGTTCAGTATTTATTAGGAAAAGGAAGAAAAGATAAGTCAGGTGACTTTACCAAAGGAGCCGAATTAGAAGAGGCTCAAATAAAAGAAATTATAAACTTTTTAAATATTAAAAATCTTTCAGAAAAAAATTTTGAGAGAATAAGGGAAATTGCTGCAGATAATGAAAGTATGAATGATGGAATTAAAGAACTTGAATTAATGGAAAAATATTTTTCATTATTTAATTTTACAAATTATATTTTTGATCCTACGGTGGTTAGAGGGTTGGAGTATTACACTGGGCCTATCTTTGAAGCTAATTTAACTTTTGGAGTAAAAAATAACAAAGGACAAGAAATTGAATTTGGATCTGTCGGTGGTGGGGGTAGATATGACGATCTAGTCAAGAGGTTTAACAACCAAGACTGCCCTTCCACAGGAATATCTGTTGGATTAGACAGATTAATTTATGCAATTTTACAAAAAAATACAATTAAAGCAGAGAAGAAAAGTCCAGTTTTAATATGTGTATTCGATGAAAAATATATGGATTTTTATATAAAAATTCTAAATATGCTTAGGTCTGAAAATATTAGTGCTGAAATTTACTCAGGATCTTCCAATATTAAATCACAATTTAAATATGCAGACAAAAGAGGCTGCGACTTCGTAATTTTATGCGGAGATGACGAGGTAAGTAAGAATGTTGTTACTATCAAGAATTTAAATATTGGAAAGCAGATGTCTGAAAATATTAAAGATAGAAGTGAATGGAAGCAATCTACAGACGCTCAAAAAACAGTAGCTTTTGATCAGCTTTTAAACGAAATTAAATAATGAAGGAGGGCTTGGAAAAAAAGAAATTAAAAGAGAACTTTTCTAAAGAAATTTTAAATTTTTTTAGAAAAAGAAAATTTAACTTTACTGATCTAGATTTGCTTATTGACACCAATCTACTAACCGAAAGATCAGGAGAGCAATTTAAAAAATCTGCTTTAACTTATAAAGATTTATTAGGTAAAGAAATCAGCTTAAGACCAGATCTTACCGTTTCAACTGCTTTAAAATATATCCAGGAAAAAAAGTCAAAGAAGAAAAATATTGTTATTATGGAGCAGCGTATCGACTAGATAAGAAGGGAGACCTGAATGTATTCGATCAATTGGGTTGTGAGATAATTAATCCATCTAATAACAACTCTTCATTGCTTTTAATTGATTCAATACTAGAACCAATAAAAAAAATTAAAAGGTTAGAAATTATTGTAGGTGATATTGGTTTGTTTAAAATTTTAATAGATGGATTGGATCTCCCTGAAAGATGGAAATTAAGATTAGTCAGACACTTTTCAAGAAGAGAATATTTTATAGATTTGTTAAAAAGATTAGAAACTAATTATGATTTAGATCAAGAGACAATCGATGTTGATACTAAAAGACTTCAAGATCTAATCAAAATAGACCAAAGTAAGATAATTGGAGGGCGAACTGTTGCTGAGATAGTAAAAAGGTTTAAAAAAAATTAAAAGATCCCAGAGATGACTATAAAGGAAAATTGAACGTTAAAATTATTAAGAATTATTTAAAAATAAACCTTCCCTTACAAAAAGCAGAAAAAACGATCATTGCATTTTTTAATAAAAACAAATTACCTACTAAAAATATTAAAAACTATTTTAAAAAAATTATTTTAATTGATAAAAAAATTGGAAAAAAGTACTCTATTTCTTTCAAAACTGATTTCGGAAGAAATGCAGAATATTACACAGGAATCGTTTTCTTGGCTTATACAAAGAAAAAAGGCCAAGTAGTTGAGCTAGCTAGGGGAGGTGAGTATAGTAACTTACTTAAAACCCTCGGCTATAAAAAAGATATTCCTGCACTAGGTGGTGCAATTAACCTAAATCAATTAATTAATTTATAAAATGAATAAAATTAAAATAGGCTTGCCTAGCAAAGGAAGATTAAGAGATGATTCTATCAATTTTTTTCAAAGTAAAAATCTAAAAGTAGTAAACTCTTTTGGTGATAGAAATTATTTTTTTAACATTGAAAAAAATAATGAAGCAGAAGGAATTTTTTTACATGCCAGAGAAATCATTGAAAGAATTAATGATGGAACCCTAGATATGGGAATATCTGGACTAGATCTACTAAAAGAGTTTCCAGAAGTTTATTCTGAGAATGTAAAAACTTTTCAAAAATTAGATTTTGGTTTTGCTGATTTGGTAGTAGCTGCGCCAAAAGATTGGTTAGATGTGCAAAATATGGCTGATCTTGAGGAGGTTAGTTTTGATTTCAGAGAAAAGTATGCCCGTAGAATGAGGGTCGCAACTAAGTATCCAAATTTAACGGAAAGTTTTTTTCTGTCTAAAGGAGTTAGTCAATTCAGAGTAGTACCAAGTTTAGGAGCAACAGAATCTTATCCATTTACAGGATCTGCAGAATTAATTACGGATATCACTTCAACAGGATCCACTTTAAAAGCTAATAATTTACGCATTATTAATGATGGAAGTATTCTCAAAAGCTCTGCCTGTATTTTTGTTTCTAAGAAATTTTTAAAAAATAAATTTCTTAGAAATTTTAATTAATTGCGATTAATTTTTTTTTTGTTAAAAGATTGTTATAATGACATCTTTTTACGCTTCTTTAATTTCTATATGGTTAATTATTTTGTCCACCAGAGTAATTGCACTAAGGGGGAATCCCATATTTAAATTTTTTAAATTTGAAAAAGATGATGAAAATTCGACGGAAAGAGCAATTAGAGGTCATTCTAATTTAATTGAATATTCACCAATATTTTTAATACTTTTCTATCTAGCAGAAATAAGTAGTTTTAATATTATCTATATGCATTGCTTAGGTTCTGCCTTTTTTTTAGGTAGATTAATGCATGGTTTTTGTTTTGCTTTTTTAAAAAGTAATATGTTTTTAAGAGTGGGCGGAACAGCTATTACTTTGGGAACACTTGGAATAATATCAACTCATTTATTGGTCAATTATATATTTTAAATTATTCAAATCTATGCTCATAATAATGGGTAAAATATTTTGACAATAATTGATCTATTTTGTAAGCATTTGGAACTTTAAAAGGTCTTCTTGCATGAATTCTATCATTAACCCAATAAGGCGACCATTCTTTAGTAGTCTCAATGCATTGATTTGCAAAATTTTTAATTTTATATTTTGTTTGAATTTGAATGCATCCATTCATAAAAATATCTACATATGATTGTGCAATAGGATGGTTTTGGCTTGGAATCTTTAATCTTTTAGGATTAGCTGCATAAACCCAAAAATTAGAATTATTTATTTTAATTTTTTTATTATAAAAATTCAAATCTTTAGGAAGAACTTTTATCCTACAATAACTACTCTCTCTTTCATCTAATTTTTTTAATCCCTTGATAGATATTGGATAATAAACAGCATTAACCTTTGAATTTTTTCTTTTGATAATTGTTAAGAAGGTAATTTTGTAATTTCCACCATTATGACCCCAAGTTCTTTGGAATCCCTTAACCATTATAGGCTTTGCGATGTAAGCTGTTGGATTAGTTCTTGTTCTAGATTCTTTCTCCATTAAGGACCCATAACCGATAATGTAGTTCTTTGATCCTTGAAGTGGGTCTAAATTACAATTATCTGCATATGCAAAAGATGCATTAAGAAAAAAGATAAAAAAAAATATTTTTTTCATTTCCTTAATTAAATCATATATCGGTGTGAAATATATCCTAGCATACCTAAAACAATTATTAGAACAAAGAATACTTTAAACCAAAATTTTACTAAAAATGTAAAAGGTGATTTAGTAAAGTTTTCCCAGGGTATTAGATAATAACTCAAAAGTGTAACTAAGATTAAAAAAAGTAATAAATTTGTCATCATCATAACTTAATTATCCTACATTTTTTTAGTAAAAAAAAAACCCTCGAAATTTTTGTTCCGAGGGTTTAAATTTTTCTAGGTAACTAGACTGTTTGGAAGGGGATTACATTCCCATTCCACCCATACCGCCCATACCGCCCATACCACCCATTGGAGGCATACCACCACCAGCTGGACCAGCATCTTTATCGTCAGGCTTATCTGCAATCATTGCTTCTGTTGTAATTAACAATCCAGAAATAGATGCAGCATCTTGCAAAGCAGTTCTTACCACTTTAGTGGGATCAATGATTCCTTTAGCAATCATGTCTACGTACTCTTCATTTTGAGCATCATAACCATAATTACCTTTTTTACCTTCTAGCAATTTACCAACAACTACTGATGCATCTACACCAGCATTGTTAATAATTTGTCGAATAGGAGCCTGTAGAGCTTTTCTAATTAGCTCAACACCAGCTTTTTGATCATCACCCTTAACCTTAATGGTATCAAGAGCATCCAGAGCATAAAGTAATGCACATCCACCACCTGTAACAACACCTTCTTGTACTGCTGCTTTGGTAGCATTTAATGCATCATCCACCCTGTCTTTTCTTTCTTTAACTTCAACTTCTGTTGCACCACCAACTTTAATAACTGCAACTCCCCCTGCTAATTTAGCAAGTCTCTCTTGAAGTTTTTCTTTATCATAATCAGAAGTACTCTCATCAATTTGCTTTTTGATAGAAGCGCATCTTGATTCAATGTCAGCTTTTTTACCAGAGCCATCTACAATAGTAGTATTGTCTTTATCTACTTTAATAGACTTGCAAGAACCAAGGTCTTTAATAGTTACGTTTTCAAGTTTAATTCCAAGATCTTCAGAAATCACTTGTCCACCTGTAAGAATGGCAATGTCTTCTAACATTGATTTTCTACGGTCACCAAATCCAGGTGCTTTAACAGCACAAACCTTTAGACCGCCTCTTAATTTATTAACCACTAAAGTTGCAAGAGCTTCTCCCTCAACTTCTTCAGCAATAATCAACAAAGGTCTAGAAGCTTGAACTACAGATTCTAACAAAGGAACAATTGATTGTAAGTTTGATAATTTTTTATCGCACAATAAAATCAAAGGATTATTTAACTCTGTAGTCATTTTATCCGCATTAGTAATAAAGTATGGAGATAAAAATCCTCTATCAAATTGCATACCTTCAACCACATCAAGTTCAGTTTGAAGACCTTTAGCTTCTTCAACTGTGATAACTCCTTCGTTACCAACTTTTTGCATTGCTTTAGCAATCATATCTCCAATTTCTTTTTCACCATTTGCAGAAATTGTTCCAACTTGAGCAATCTCTTCGGTGGTTTTGACTTTTTTGGAGTTATCTTTGATTCTCTGGATTACAGCTGTAACCGCAAGATCCATTCCTCTTTTCAAATCCATTGGGTTCATTCCAGCCGCAACAAATTTACAACCTTCTTTTGCAATTGCTTGCGCTAAAACAGTTGCAGTCGTAGTTCCATCACCAGCTTCATCATTTGTTTTGCTAGCAACTTCCTTAACCATTTGAGCTCCCATATTTTCAAATTTATCTTCAAGCTCAATTTCCTTTGCAACAGTAACACCATCTTTTGTAATTCTTGGTGCTCCATATGATTTATCTATTACTACGTTACGTCCTTTAGGACCCAAAGTAACTTTTACTGCATTCGCCAAAATATCAACACCTCTTAGCATTGCATTTCTAGCTTCAGTATCAAATTTTACTATTTTACCTACCATTTTTATTTCCTCCTAAATTATTTAATATTATTTTCCTACCACGCCCATGATGTCACTTTCTTTCATGATGCTATATTCTTTGCCATCCACTTTAACTTCAGTGCCTGACCACTTTCCAAAAAGAACTCGATCACCAACTTCAACATCCATAGGAATAGCTTTGCCATCCTCTGACTTTGCTCCAGGTCCAACAGCAATTACCTTGCCTTCCTGAGGTTTTTCCTTTGCTGTATCTGGAATAATGATTCCACCAGCTGTTTTTTCTTCGCTTTCCAGGGATTCTATCAATACCCTGTCATGTAAAGGTCTAAATTTCATAATAATGCTCCTTGTATCGTTAATTGTGGGTTGTTATATGACTATCAATTATAAAATTTCAAGACCCTAAAAAACCTAAAAACCTATGTTTTTCAAAGGCTTTATTGTAAATACCTTTGTATGAACTCAAACGAGCCTCAAAAACTTAAAGGAATAAGTAAAATATCTGACAAGTATGATGTTTATTTTGTAGATTTATGGGGAGTTGTTCATAATGGTGTGCAGTGTTATTCAGAAGCATTAAAGGTATTAGAAAAACTTAAAGAACAAAATAAAAAAATTGTTTTAATTTCAAACGCTCCAAGACCTTCAGCAGTAGTTAAAGTATTCTTGGAAACTATCGGCCTTCAGAGTTCTTGTTATGATTTTTTAGTTACCTCTGGTGACATAACTAGAGAATACATTTCGCTAAATTCTAGTAAAAAAAATTTTTACCATTTGGGCCCAACTAAAGATATTGATTTATTTAAAGATTTAAATGTTGCACTAACTAGCAAAGAAGAATGCGATGAAATTATTTGCACAGGACTTGTGTCGGATGAAGAAGAGACATTACAAGATTATAAAATTCTATTAGATTTTTTCTTAAATAAAAAGATACCGCTCATTTGTGCGAATCCAGACGAGGTAGCCGCAAGAGGAGAAAAGATAATATTTTGCGCAGGAGCGTTAGCCAACCAGTACAAACAAGAAGGGGGAATGGTTCGCTATTTTGGAAAGCCCTATTCAGATATATATAGTTTTGCTTTAAAAAAAGTTAGAGCCCATAAAGATTTTAAAGACAAAAAAGAAATTAACACACTAGTAATTGGAGATAATATAAAAACTGATATCAAGGGAGCTAATTTGTTTAATTTAGATTCTGTTTTGATATTAAACGGTATTTATAAGGATTTTTTTAGAGATGGCACTGTCAATTTTGACCAATTAAGAGATTCTGTTAATT
The DNA here is from genome assembly GCF_000195085.1 of Candidatus Pelagibacter sp. IMCC9063. Taxonomy (NCBI): domain Bacteria; kingdom Pseudomonadati; phylum Pseudomonadota; class Alphaproteobacteria; order Candidatus Pelagibacterales; family Candidatus Pelagibacteraceae; genus Candidatus Pelagibacter; species Candidatus Pelagibacter sp. IMCC9063. Next base: position 573,145 of record NC_015380.1, read on the forward strand.
TAAAAAATGTCAAGATTAATTACTTTCAAGAAGAGTTAGCATGGCATTAAATAAAATTGTTAGAAATGCAGTTATTGCTATTGGAAACTTTGATGGAGTTCACAAAGGTCATCAAAGTATTTTTAAGTTAGGAAAAAAAATTGCAAAACGTAATAAACAGAAATTTGGCGTTATTACCTTTGCTCCCCTACCTTATGAATTCTTTCAAAAAAATAAAAAAAATATTCGTATAACGCTTGACGATTTGAAAGTTGATTTAATTAAAAAAAATGACGTAGATTTTGTTTTTATTTGCAAATTTAACAAAAAATTTTCAATGATATCAGCAGAAAATTTTATTACAGAAATTGTGATTAAAAAATTAAATCCAGCTCACATTATAGTAGGTAAAAATTTTAGGTTTGGAAATAAAAGAAAAGGTAATATTGCTTTATTAAGAAAGTTTGGAAAAGTACATAACTTTAAGGTAAGTGATTTACGCTTAGCTAAAGAAAACAAAACCAAGATATCTTCGACCAGAATCAGGCTTGCTATAGAGAAAGGCAATGTGGATCTTGCAGGTCGCTTACTGGGAAGAAATTGGAGCATTAGAGAAAAAGTTATACCAGGAAGAAAAGTTGGAAGGCAGCTGGGGTTTAGAACTGCCAACATTATCATTAAAAACAATATTGCTCCAAAAACAGGAGTGTATGCAGTTAAAGCTAAGATTAAGAATAAAATTTATAATGGTGTTGCCAATTTTGGCTTAGCCCCAACATTTTCTAGAAACAAGCTAGTATTAGAAATAAATTTATTTAAAAAAATACCTTCATTCTATGGGCAATTCGCCGAGATTGCATTTGTAAAGAGGTTAAGAAATGAAAAGAGTTTTAAAAATAAAATTTTATTAATTAGACAGATAAAAAAAGATATAACAACTGCAAAAGAAATTCTTAAAAAATGAGCGAAACAAAAGTAAATCTTCCTAAAACCCAATTGGGAATGAAAGCAAATCTGCCAACGAAAGAGCCAGAGTTTCTAAAGCTGTGGAGTGATATAAATTTATATGAGCAGCAACGATCTCAATCTCTAGATAAAGAAAAATTTATTCTTCATGACGGACCCCCTTACGCCAATGGCAATATTCACATTGGAACTGCGCTTAATAAAATTTTAAAAGACGTAATTATTAGGTATCAGCAATTACTTGGAAAAAATGCAGTTTATGTACCAGGTTGGGACTGCCATGGCTTACCCATTGAGTGGAAAATAGAAGAAGAATTTAAAAAAAAAGGAAAGGATAAAAAAAATATTTCTATTATTGAGTTTAGGAAAGAATGTAGAGATTTTGCATCCTCTTGGATTTTAAAACAAAAAGAACAATTTAAAAGATTGGGTGTAGAGGGCGATTGGAATAATCCATACACCACTATGAGCACGGAGGCGGAAGCACAAATCGCAGTTGAGATATTAAAATTCTTAAAAAATGGAGGTTTGTATAATGGTTTTAAGCCAGTTCTATGGTCCGTGGTAGAGGCTACTGCATTAGCGGATGCAGAAGTTGAATATGCAGATCATAAGTCTAATACTATTTTTACTAAATTTCCCATCCAAGGAACATTTGAAAGTTTAGACAATGTGAAAGTTGTTATTTGGACAACTACACCATGGACAATACCTTGCAATCGGGCTTTAGCATTTAGTAGTAACTATGAGTATTCATTAGTTGAAGTCACACAGCATGGAGAAAAAGACACAGTTGTTCTTGCTACCAAATTAATAAGTGAGGTGATGAATTCTTGTGAAATCGAAGATTTTAAAATTATCAAATCATTTCTAGGATCTAATCTTAAGAATGTAAAATGTTCACATCCTTTTCAATTGTATGGATACGATTTTGATGTTCCATTGTTAGAAGCTGATTTTGTAACATTAGAGCAGGGAACGGGAATTGTTCATATTGCTCCCAGTCATGGACCTGATGACTTTAATTTAGGATTAAAAAATAATATCAAAGCAGAAAATACAATAAATGATCATGGCCATTACACAAATGTAATCAAAAAATTTGAGGGTATTCATATATTTAAAGCTGATAAAATTATTATCGAAGAGCTGAACCTTAATAAAAAACTTTTAGGGTCTGGAACTTTAGTACATAGCTACCCTCATTCATGGAGATCTAAAGCTCCATTGGTTCATAGAGCAACGCCTCAGTGGTTTATCTCTATGGAGTCTAATGATTTAAGAAATGTTGCCTTAAAAGCTATAGACAACACAAAGTTTTACCCCCCTGTCGGTCAAAACAGATTAAGATCTATGATTGAAACAAGACCAGACTGGTGTATTTCACGCCAAAGATTCTGGGGAGTTCCAATACCCATTTTTGTAAATAAAAAAACGCATGAGCCATTAATTGATGAGGATGTATTTAAGAGAATAGAAAATATTTTCTTAAAAGAAGGAAGCGATGCTTGGTTTGTAAAAAAAGATGAAGAGTTCTTAGGACCAAAATATAAAAGAGAAGATTATAAAAAAGTTAACGATATTGTGGAAGTTTGGTTTGATAGTGGTTCTAGCCACTCTTATGTTCTTGAAAAAAGAAAAGATTTAAAATGGCCTGCAGACATGTACCTTGAAGGATCAGATCAGCATCGAGGTTGGTTTCATTCCTCTTTGCTACAATCGTGCGGTACTAGAGGTCAAGCACCCTATAAAAGCATTCTATGTCATGGATTTGTTGTGGATGGGAAGGGGCAGAAAATGTCTAAGTCTTTAGGGAATGTAGTTTCTCCAGATGAAGTAATTAAAAAATACGGCGCGGATATCCTAAGACTCTGGGTGATCGCATCTGATTACTCAGATGATTTAAAAATTGACAATGCAATATTAGAACAACACTCTCAATCTTATAGAAAAATTAGAAATACCTTTAGGTTTTTGCTAGGTAATTTAAATGACCAATTAAATTTAGAAGAAACAGTAAAGCTTTCAGAGTGTGAAGAAATTGAAAAATATATTTTGCATAAAATTTCATCTTTAGATTCCGAGTTTAAAAATTTGAACAAAAGCTACGACTTCCATAAAATTTTTATAGATATATTAAATTTTTGCACTATTGATCTTTCAGCTCTCTACTTCGATATTCGAAAAGACAGTTTGTATTGCGATGATCTAGATTCTGCCAAAAGAATTAATTGTACAAAAGTTCTTTCAATTGTAGCAAGATTTCTCTTAAAGTGGCTTTCCCCAATCCTAGTTTTTACATGTGAAGAAATATATCAAATTGTAAAAAAAGAAAAATTTAAAGAAAGTATTTTTCTTCATGATTTTGGGACATTTCCCCAAGAGTGGGTTGATGAAAAAGTTCAAGAGAAGTGGAATTTTCTAAAGAAAATAAGATCAGAAGTTAACAATGCAATTGAATTAAAAAGAAATAAAAAATTAGTTGGGTCTGGTCTTGATACGAATGTGCATATTTCTTTAGACGAGAAGCACTTGTTTAATTTTAATAAGATCAATCTTTCAGAGCTACTCATTTGTTCTAGTAGCTCATTAAATCAAAAAAATTTAAATTTTGAAGACTTTCAAATAGCTAACAGTTCATTAGAAAGTTTAAAAATTATTGTAAATAAAGCAGAGGGATTTAAGTGCCCACACTGTTGGAAAATTTTACCTAATAAATGCGACCGGTCTAATTGTGGAATTAATTAAGCAAAGAATAAAAGAAAATTGGATTTTTTTAGTTATTATTATAATTACGTTTTTGACTGATAGGACAAGCAAAAACTATGTAATTAATTTTTTTTTAACTCATGGATCTGATAGTTACTATTTTAATTCATTCTTAAACTTTGTTTTATTATGGAATACCGGAATGGCCTTTGGTATTTTTGAAAGCGACAGTTACACATATCATGCGTTTAGTTTTTTAATTTTTTTAGTTATTATATTTCTAATAGTTTGGCTATTTAGATCGAACAGAAAATTCGAAAAAATATCAATAGCCCTTATAATTGGAGGGGCGTTAGGAAATTGGTTTGATAGAATTGTTTATAATGCAGTACCAGATTTTATAGACTTGCATTATTTGGATTTTCACTGGTTTGTGTTTAATGTATCGGATATTATAATCTCTGTAGGGATTTTATTATTAATATTAAGTGATTTTTTCTTAAAAAACAAATGAACAATAAAAATTTATTTATCATCGTACTGTTGCTTATATTTGGTCTTAGCTCATGTACATCTGTTAAGAAAACGCTAGGTTTAGAAAAAGATGTTCCTAACGAGTTTTTGATTGAAAAAAGAGATCCTTTAACTTTGCCTCCAGATTATAATATTTTACCTCCTGACAGCAATGCTAAGATTAACGAAAATAAAGAGCCTACTAGCTCTCTAAAATCAATTTTTGACAAAAGCCTTGGTAGTCAAAAAAAATCTTCTAGTGCAAACGTTCCTAGCAATACAAGAAGTATTGAAAATGATATTTTAAAACAAATCAAATAAATGAGTCTTGATATTAATCTAGAATATTTTGTTGATGGAAGCATGGGATACAATTTAAAATCTACAGAAGAGTATAAAAAAAATATAGATCTTTGCAGTGTAGCCTCTGAAAAAGTATCTAAAGAAATAAAAGAACAGTCTAATGAAATCTTTAACTCCTTTACTCTTAACTACCAGAATTCAACAAAATTAATTAGAGATAAAATTATTAAAAAAAAATACCAATTAGTAGTTGGTATGGGAGGATCTTCTGCGGGAGCCAAAGCAATCAACATGCGTATTGAAGGCAATGTTTTTTTTCTCGATAATTACGATCCCGCATATCTTCAGAATTTTTTTATGAATTATAATTTAAAAGACTTTACAATTTATATTATTTCAAAATCTGGGAATACTTTCGAGACTTTAGCAATGTGTAATTTGCTGTTCCAGTATTTGCTAAAAATATCTAGGATTGAAGAAATTGTAAAACATGTAATTGTTATAACGGAAGAATCCCAAAGCATGTTAAGTGATTTTGCTAGAAAAAATAATCTTCAAATAATTCATCATAATAAAAAAATTGGAGGAAGATTCTCTGTTTTTTCAGAGACTTCTATGATTTTATTTGATTTTGATCCTGATACAATTTCTAATAGCGCTCAGTCTATAGTTCTAAAATTAACAAAAAAAAATCTAGAGGATGATACCAATCCAACGATTAATGCGGCGGTCATATTAACCTTACAAGAACGATACGGTATAAATTACAATATTAATCTTTTGTACGATTATACTTTAAAAAACTATTCTTATTGGTTTCACCAGTTGTTTGCAGAAAGTTTGGGAAAAAATGAAAAAGCTCTTACTCCAATGACCTCTATTTGCCCAAAAGATCATCATAGTTTAATGCAGCTGTTTATCGATGGATCCAAAAACAAATTATTTAATATTTACCAACCTCTTTTAACAGAAGACTCTTTAAAATTTTCTTCTTTAGGGTTAGGCAGCATTGAAACAAAAACCCCCAACGACCTTTTAAAATCACAGTTTTTAGGTGTTATTAAAACTTTTAAAAATTTAAAAATTCCTCATAGAATCGTGACTAGCACAGGTGATAAAATTTCAAATATTTTTGAACTTTTCTCTTATAATATTTTAGAAACAGTAATTCTTGGATATGCTCAAAATTTAAATCCATACGACCAGCCAGCAGTTGAACAAATTAAAGTAAATACTTTTAGTTCTTAATTTTACCAAAAAGAACAATGGATCGACCATATTTTTTTCTTAAAATTTCATCTAGGTAATCACTAAAATTAAATTTCTCTCCTTCTTCGTAATGAATCATTATTATAGAATCTGACAAATTTTTCTTATTTTCAGATAACTTTTCAAATACTTGTCTCAAAAATTTAAACTGAAAAGGTGGGTCTAAAAATATCAAATTAGGTTTTGTTAAAGAAAAGTCTAATTGAATTTTTAAAAAATCTCCAAAAATTAAGTTACCTTCATTTAGAATTGAAAAATTTTGAATATTATTTTTTAGTACTTCAAATGATTTTTTATCATTTTCTATAAATGTTACATGTGAAGCGCCTCGTGATAAACATTCTATTCCAAAAGAACCGCTACCAGAGAAAATATCAAGAATAGAACTTTTTCCAAACTGGAATTGTAATAAAGGAGAGTGTACTAGCAAATTGAACAAACTCTCTTTTACATAGTCTCTTAGAGGCCTGGTAATTTTGGGGTCTGGCAATATAAGCTTTTGTTTTTTAAATTTTCCGGAGATAATCCTCATATTGTCTTATTTCTTTAGGTTCAGCTGTTTTTATTTCACCAGGTTTTAAGTTGGAAATTTTAAAAGGTCCAAACTCTAATCTGGTAAGTTTGTTTACTCGCAAATCAATACTCCGCATCAATTCTCTTATTTCTCTATTTTTTCCCTCCTTTAGTTCCATTTCTATCCAGAAATTTTTTTTATCTTTGTTAAATAGCTTATAATTAAATGGTCTATATTGAATTCCATCAATCTTTCTTCCTTTGCTCAAATTGTCAATTTTTTGCTCTTCACAAACTCCATAGACTCGTACTCTATATTTTCTTACAAATTTATTTTTCGGCAGCTCCAGACTTCTTGCCACCTCTCCATCATTGGTAACAATCAGCAGTCCTTCAGAGTTTACATCCAATCTACCCGCAAAAATAAAATTTTTAAATCTTTTTGGAAGGAGATCGTAAACAATTTTTCTCTCATCTTGTTTATTCTTAGAACAGATACAATCAGTTGGTTTGTAAAATTTATAAATTTGTTTGAATTTTTTGAAAAGCAACAATTTACCATCTAACTTTATAGAATCAGTCTTATTCACAAAATGAACAGGTGTGGTAAGAATCTCTCCGTTTAAGTAAATTCTCCCATTTTCAATCATTCGTTCGATTTCTCTTCTAGATCCTACATTGTAAGATGCTAAAAATTTTGAAATTCTAACTTTTTCAGGTAATTCTTTCTTCATATGAATAGTTTTAAACTCTACATAGATACTCTATTGAAATTGTGCAACCAAGCAATAAAGAGAAACGAAGTGCCAGTTAGTGCTATAATTGTAGATCCTAAGAGTAAAAAAATTATTGCCAGAGCTCACAATCTATCTATTCGCAACAAAGACCCATTAGCACACGCGGAGATATTGGTTATTAGAAAAGCGCTTAAATTTTTAAACAAAAAAAGACTAGACGGCATGGATATTTATTGTTCACTTGAACCTTGTGTTATGTGTACGTCAGCCATTGCCTTTTCGCAGCTGAGAAATATTTATTTCTGCGCCGAAGATAAAGCTAGTGGAGGTTTGATTAATGGTCCAAAATTGGGTTTCTCCAAATACTTAAAATATAAATTTTCTTTTTACTATGGCTTTGAAGAAAATAAGTTTTCCAAAATATTGGTTGATTTTTTTAAACAAAAAAGAAAATAGTATTTACCTAATTGCTCTCCAAGCAATATCTCGTCTAAAGTATTTATCTTCCCAATCCACAAGATCTAACATTTGATGAGCTTTATCTCTTGCCTCCTGCAAGCTAGACGCTACCGCAGTTGCGTTGAGAACTCTACCACCATTAGCTAAAATTTTTTTATCTACCTCTATAGTTCCAGCATGGAAAAGTTGTTGTGTAAAATTATTCTCAATATTCTCTAAATTTTTAATATGCGTTTTAGTTTGATATTCTTCTGGGTAACCCTTCGCTGAAGCTACCACTGTAATGCAAGGGTCTTTTTTCCAAAAAATTTTTTGATCATCTAAATTTTTATTTTTTACTGAAAGAATTAAATCAAGTAAATCGTTTTCTAATCTCATCATAATTACTTGGCATTCGGGATCCCCAAACCTGATATTGTATTCTATAAGTTTTGGTTCATTATTTTTTATCATCAACCCCGCATATAATATTCCAACAAAAGAACAGCCAATTGTATTAAGACTTTTTATAGTTGGTTCAATAATCTTTTTATTTATTTTTTCTTGCATATCATTGGTAATTAATAATGATGGAGAGTATGCGCCCATTCCCCCTGTGTTAAGGCCGGTATCATTTTCACCAATTCTTTTATGGTCTTGAGCAGTGCCAATGGGTAAATAATTTTCTCCATCTGTAATGACAAAGTAGCTAGCTTCTTCACCCTCCAAAAACTCTTCAATAACCACTTTACTAGATGTTTTAAATTTTCCTTCTAATATTTCTTTGGCGCATTTAGTAGATTCTTCTACATTGTTAGATATGGTAACACCCTTTCCAGCAGCCAAACCATCTGACTTAATAACAAGCGGATGTTTGGATTTTTTAATAAAATCCTGTGCCTTTAAAAGATTGTCAAAACTTTCATATTCCGCAGTAGGAATATTAAAATCTTTACATAGTTTTTTCATAAAATCTTTTGATCCCTCAAGCTGAGAAGCTTCTTTACTAGGGCCAAATGTAAAAATATTTTTTTCAGATAAAAAGTCGACAATCCCCTTAACCAAAGGAATTTCAGGACCTACTATTACGGTCGAAATATTCTTTTTCAACAAAACTGAATAAAGCAAATCAAAATTTAAAGGATCAATTTCTATATTTTCGCAGATAGAATCGGTTCCAGGATTGCCGGGAATACAAAAAAGTTTAGATATTTTTTTGGATAAGCTCAATTTAAAACAAAGAGCATGTTCTCTTCCACCACTTCCAATTACAGCTACGTTCATGTTAATATATTTAGTATATTATAATGCAAAATATTCCAGAGTTTTCAGTATCGGAGATTACTAACTTAACCAAAAGTATTTTAGAAGATAATTTTGGCTTGATAAGAGTTAAGGGTGAAATATCAAAGGTTAAAGATTTTAAAGGTCATTACTATTTTTCACTCAAGGACGAGAATTTTGTTTTAAATTCTGTATGCTGGTCAAGAAACGTCCCATTTTTAAATATGAAGCCAGAAGAAGGAATGGAAGTATTTGCCCAAGGTAAGCTAACTACTTACGCCAAGGGAAGTATTTCTAATTACCAGTTACAAGTTGATCAAATTGATGCCCAAGGCGAGGGAGCCCTACTAAAAATTTTTGAGCAAAGAAAAAAAAATTAAAAGATGAGGGTTTATTTGATGATCAGCATAAAAAAAAACTACCGTTTCTTCCAAAAAAAATTGGAGTGATTACATCTCCCACAGGAGCCGTTATTATGGATATTGTGGATCGTATTAAAAATAGATTTTCTACACATTTAGAATTATTTCCAATTTCAGTTCAGGGCGCTAAGTCTGCAGAAGAAATTGTCCTAGGAGTTAATTTTTTTAACAATCATTCCGATGTGGACCTTGTCATTATTGCAAGGGGTGGTGGAGGGGCAGAAGACTTTCTTCCCTTTAATGACGAGAATGTAGTTAGAGCAGTTTTTCAATCTAAAATTCCAATTATATCAGCTATTGGACATGAAACAGATTTTACTCTTCTGGACTTTGTCGCTGATGTTAGAGCCGCAACTCCAACTGCAGCAGCAGAAATGGCAGTACCCGAAATGAGAAATTTACAAAGACAACTTAATGATTTATTTAAAAATTTAAAATTTACTATTGAGTTAGTGTTTAAAAGTGCAAATGAAGAGCTTCATGGCCTGAGTAAGTTTTTAAATAAAAAATCATTAGAAAATTTTATTAAAGATAATAAAAAAACATTACTGATGTTATCTAAAAACTTACAATATTTTGCTCACAATTTAATAAAAGAAAAAAATGTAAAAATTAATAATTATTTTTTAAGATTGGATAATTTAAGTATTCAAAAGGTTTTAAAAAGAGGATTTGCAATAGTAAGAGGCGCTAAAGACAAAAAGATAATAAAATCTAGCAATGTTAACAAAGAGCATCTTGTAAATATTGAGTTTTGCGATGGGGTATTAACTGCTAAAATACAAAAAAAACAATGAAAGAAGCTAAGTTAAAATATTATGCAGGTGGTTTTGATGTTATCACTCAAGGAAATTATGTTCTTTGTGTTATATCCAAAAAAAAAATTGACTTGCAAGATTTGAGGTATTGGAGTGTTGAATTGCAAGAGGCGTATTCTTCTCCAATAGAAGTAGCTAAAAAAATTTCAAATGATTAAAAAAATATTTTTATCTTGTTTTGTATTGTTTTATTTAAACACAGGCGCACTTGGTATTGAGTTTTTTGGAAAATTTACCGAAGGAGGAATCATCAAAGGAAAAACTTCTTTTAATAGTAAATTGTTTTTAGATAAAAAAAAATTAAAAGTTTCAAAAAATGGTTACTTTATTTTTGGTATTAAAAAAGGAAGGACCAAAGATATTGAAATTAAAGTTTTAACTAAGGGAGGATCTCAAATTTTTAATAAAAAAATTGAAAAAAGGGATTTCTTAATCCAAAAAATTAATGGACTGCCAAAAAAAATGGTTACACCAGGAAAAAAAGCACTAGAACGAATTAAAAAAGAACAGGTTTTTTTCAATCAAATGAGATCCGTAAATTCTAATAATGAATTCTTTTATTCTAAATTTTTGAAGCCAACAACTGGAATTACTTCAGGAAAATACGGAAGTCAAAGAGTCTTAAATGGAAAGCCTAGAAGGCCCCATATGGGATTAGATATTGCAAATAAAAAAGGTACTAGTATTCTAGCAACGGCAGAAGGACTTGTAACCCTTGCCCAAAAAAATTTATATTTTACTGGTGGTACAATTGGTATTGATCATGGGCATGGCATAACATCAGTATATTATCATCTTAATTCTCTAAATGTAAACAAGGGTCAGCAAGTTTCACAGGGGGAGGTGATAGGAACCATGGGATCTACAGGAAGATCAACGGGAGATCATTTGCATTTTGGAATTTATTGGAAACAAATAGCTCTAGATCCTGAGCTGGCTTTAAAAAACTAGACTTTCCACCTGTTGTGAGTCCATATCCACTGCCCGGGATTTTTTAAAATTATCTCTTCTATTTTTTCATTAATTTTTTTTCCAATAGAAAGTTCATCATCTTTTTTTTTATCTATAGAAATAGGATTAAAAATATCCATAGTGAATTCGTACTTTTTCACTCTTCTAATGGCAATGGGAACAATTTGATAATTGTACTTTAGGGCTAATTGAGAAGGTATCGAAGTGGTAAATGCCTTTTCACCAAAAAAATCAATCCTTTTACCTTGTGTAATGCTTTGATCTACCATTACCGCTATATTAGTTTGAATTTGAATAGCTTTTATAAATTGACGAGTACCATCAGCACTCTTTCCAGGTATTTTTTTTGGAATTTGAAAATTGCAAATATATTTTTTTCTCCAGTATTCCATTAGCGGGTTAAGAAAAAAGTTATTTAAAGGTCGGTAAATAGCAGCTATGTTAAGATTTTTTCTATCTAGCTCCATTGCCATTAATTCAAAATTAGCAAAATGACCCGAAACAAAAACTGTAGGTACATTGCTTGATTTAATTAAGTCTAGAATTTCACTACCATTAATTACTATATGATTTTTTTTATTCTCTCTAAATTCTTTTAAATAAACATATTCAGCAAAAGTTCTTCCAAAATTACACCACATTTCTCTAGTATATTTATTTTCTTCCTCCTTACTCAGTCTTGGAAAGGCTTTTTTAAAGTTAGTTGATATTCTTTTTTTAGATCTAAAATTAAATCCTACGTAATTAGAAATTAGACACGCTAAATCAGAAGATAATTTTCTACCCAATAACTTAAATACAAAAAATAAAAAAATTATAATAATAAATTCAAAAAAATATTTAATTATTTTCATAAGACATAATTTGCTTCACTAGCTTTTCTTCATCATTAATAATTAATTGAATCTTAACATGCTCTATATTTTCTTTATTTTGTTCGCTAAGTCTCGAATAGTCTTTTTCTGTTGTTAGTAAATGTAACTTATTTTTTAGAGCATGATTTTTGAGTTTACTAATATCATGATCGCTATAATCGTAATGATCAGGAAAAAATTTATAATCACTTACGTTAATTTTGTTTTTTTTTAAAAGATTTAAAAAATTAATATTATTTCCTATCCCAGAAAATACAAAATAATTTTTACCTTTAAAATAATTTTCATCTAATAAATGATAAGTTGAGTAAAATATTTTTATATCCTCTTTGTAAAATTTTATTTTTTTCTCTAACTCAGGATTCAAATCTCCATTAATACACACAATATCTGAAAATTTAATTCTATCTAAGCTCTCTCTTAAAGGACCACTAGGAATTACGAATCCATTTCCTACAGATTGGGCTGAACTAAAGCACAGAATAGAGACATCTTTTTTAATCTCCTCATCTTGAAATCCATCATCCATTATAGCAAGATTGTAATTTTCTTTTATAGCTTGTTCGATGGCTGATGATCGTGATTTGTGAGTAATGACTTTACAATTATGTTTGATCATAGCTATCTCATCTTTTTGATCTGAGTATTCTTTTTTAACAATTACTAAATTAAATTTGTCCTGCAATAGAGAGGCCATCTTAATTGCTAAAGGGGTTTTTCCAGTTCCTCCTAAGTAAATATTTCCAATACAAATAGTTTTGATATTGAATTTCTTAGAGCTTTTAATCACTCTTCTTGCAGCTAAGATTAAGCAGTACAATGCTGTCACAGGCAACAGTAGCATAGCCCATAGAGATACTTGCTTAGAATCCCAAAAGGCAGGCTTGTTAAGATTCATTATTTAATGAAAGAGTTAAGATAATTGATGTGATCCAGCAATATTTTTTGACTGTATTCCTTCATAATTGCTTTAAGTTTATCATTATTTTTGATGTTTTTAAAATTTGAAATTAATTCTTGTGATAGCAATGTCTCGGAAGTTACAAGCTTAGAGACATTATTCTTTGTTAAAAATTCAAAAATTTCAGTAAAATTGTAAATGTTAGGACCGTGAAATAAATAACATCCCTCTCTTGCTGGCTCTAGAGGATTTTGACCCCCATGAGGAATTATTGATCCTCCCAAAAAAACTAGATTTATTTTTTTAAAAACTTCTCCAGCATCACCGAAAGAATCCACAATATAAAAGTCTTTACTTGCAAGCGGTAGAGCTTCTTTGCTTTTTAATTGGTAGGTTAGATTGTTAGCTTTAATTATATCTGTTAATTCTTTAATTTTATTAAGATGCCTAGGTATCCAAATGCACTGAGATTCAATTTGTTCTTTTTTAATTTTTTTGACCGTCTCTATAATAAAAGTTTCTTCTCCCTTGTGAATACTCATTGCTACCCACGAATTTTCAGCTGCTTTTTTAAAAACAAAACTATTGTTATTTGAAATATTGTCAGGAGAGATAAATTTAAGATTTCCTAAAAAATTTACATTTTTTATGCCAAAAAATTCTATAAAAGATTTAACTTCCTTGCTTTGTACTGTAATTGAATTAAATTGGTTCAAAAGTTTTTGAGCAACTTTTTTTACTAATTTCCATCTTGAGAATGACTTGTTAGACAACCTTGCATTTAGCAAAATTAATTTAGATATTTTTTTGGTCTGCAAAATAAGATTAGGCCAAATTTCAGATTCTACAAAAATAGATATTTGGGGCTTCCAGTGATCTAAAAATTTTTTTACTATCATGGGGGTATCAAGGGGAGCAAATTGATGAGTAATATTTTCTGTGTGTTTGAATATTTGATGGCAGTATTCCGAAGAACTGAGAGTGACTGTAGTAATTAATATTTTATAATTTTTATTTTTACTAAAGTAAGAAATTAATGGTACCACAGATTTAATTTCGCCTAGGCTAGAAGCGTGAAACCATACTGTCGGATTATTATTTTTAACTTCATATAATCCTAACTTTTCTTTAAATCGTACTGGGTGTTCTTTTTTTTTTAAAACTCTTATATTTAAAAAAATATTAGCAAAAAAATGAAATACGTAACTTGCGTATATATAAAAAGTAAGCATAGAAACTAGCCAGCAATTTCTTGAGTGTATAATTTTTTATAAGTATCCGATTCAGCCAAAAGCTCTTCATGATTTCCTTCCCCAACCAAGGACCCTTCGGAAAGAACAATGATTTTATCAGCATTCTTAATAGTAGATAGTCTATGAGCTATAACAATTGTTGTTCTATTTTTAATTAAATTATCTATGGCATGTTTAACTTTTGCTTCTGACTCCGAATCTAAAGCAGATGTGGCCTCATCTAATAAAATAATAGAACTATTTTTTAGCATGGCTCTAGCAATAGATATTCTCTGTTTTTGGCCCCCTGATAGTTTTACACCATTTTCTCCAACGATAGTGTCGTAGCCATTTGGAAGTTCTCGAATAAACTCATCCGCAGCTGCATTTTGGCTAGCTAAAATTACCTCTTCTTTGGTAGCATCTACTCTTCCATACGCTATATTAGCTTCAATAGTATCGTCAAATAAAATTACCTCTTGAGAAACAACAGCAATTTCTTTTCGAAGAGAAGCAAGACTGACTTCATTAATATTTTGCGAATCGATAGTAATGGATCCGTTATTAATATTGTAAAGTTTTGGAATAAGATTGATAAAGCTAGATTTTCCAGAACCACTTTTTCCTACTAGTGCAGTTGTTTGGCCTCCTTTAATTTTGGTAGAAAGATTTTTTATTGCTTGAGTGCCATCAGGGTATTGGAAGCCCACATCTTTAAATTGGATATCTTTATTTTGAATAATTAAATCTTTTTTATTAGAATTTTCAGAAATATTATCTTTGTTATCGAGGAGTTGATAAATTCTTTGTGCTGCGGTAAGTCCTTCATTGATTGCAATATTAACACCGGACAAGGCTCGGACTGGTTGATACGCAAGCATCAGAGCGGTCAAAAATGAAAAGAAACTACCTATTTCAATTTCATTTCGAATACTTAAATAGCCACCTGCCAAAACAACAATACCAATAGCCATTCCTGTAATTGTTTCCATAATTGGATTGGCACCAAATCTAGTTCTTTCAACCCTGGTCAATTTGTCGATTCTATTTTCTATAACTTTCCTAAATTTATTTAATTCCTCGTCCTCTTTCTGGAAAATTTTAATAACAGAGGTAGCCTTCAGAATTTCAGATAAAAATTTTGTAAATACCTCGCTAGCTTGCAAGCTTTGATTTACGATTTTACCCATTTTTTTACCAATTCTTTTTGAAAAGTAGCCTGCCACAGGAATCATTATTATTGCTAAAATACTTAATTTCCAATTTTGGTAGAACATTAGACTCATTAGAGCAATGAGTGTAACGAACTCTTTTATTACTGAAATTGCCGTACCATTAATTACGTTTAATAGGATTTGCGTATCATTTGTAAAATTGGAAATAAACCTTCCAGAATGTTTATTAGCCAAGAAAGCCGTATCAGATTTTAAAATCTTTTCAGCCATAAGAATTTGAATATTTTTAGTAACGTTAAATGAAATTTTAATTGTTTTAATTCTTATGATGTAAATTGAAATTGATTTAATCACAAAAGCCAAGACAATTAAGCCAGGTATTACAAATAATAATGTTACATCTTTTTCGATAAATATTTTTTTAATAGCTGGGTCTAGTAACCAGGCCACACCAGCAGTCGCTATAGCAGAGATAAAAATAAATAAAAAAATTACTAAAATTTGAGATATGTATCTTTTAACTTGTGTTCTAAAAATTCTTTTAATTAGCTCTATTTTGTCCATTATTTACCAGCAATAGTCATTTGATTAATAATTATAGAAGGGGCATTGGTAGTGTAAGTGAATTCAAGATCATTAGCCAAATCTAAATTTTTGTACATATCCAAAAGGTTTCCTGCAATTGTTATTTCGTTAACGGCATATCCTAACTCACCATTTTCTATAAGAATACCAGAAGCACCCACGCTATAATCTCCAGTAATTGTGTCAGAACCACGACCAATTAGATCTGTTATATAAAGTGTTTTTTTTTGTGCTTGAATTATTTCCTTAAGTGTATTTTTTCCATTTTCAAAATATAAATTTGTGCTACCCCCACTTCTGCCATTAGTTTCTACTCCTAAAATATTAGAATTGTAGGTATCTAAAAAAATATTTTGCAATTTTCCATTTTCAACCAAAGACAATTTATTGCTAGTCACTCCCTCAGAATCAAAAGGCTGAGATCCCAAACCCTTTTGAATTAAAGGGTCATCAAATACATTTATGGAACTTGAAAAAACTTCCTCTTTTAGTTTATTTTTTAAAAAAGTGGTTCCTCTCGAGAATGCGGAGCCTGAAATTGCACTAGCAAAACTTGACAATAAGCTTTTTGAAATACGCTTATCGAATATAACTGGAATTTTTGTACTTTCTATTTTTTTTGCATTAAGCCGCCTGACTGCTCTGTTAGCAGCCGAAGATCCAATTTTTTTTGAGTTTAGTAACTCATTTGAAAATCTTTTTGTTGAGTATTCATAGTCTGTTTCCATTAATCCCTTGTCTTCAGCCACTACCGCACAACCAGCGGAGAACATGGAGGTTTCATACCCTTTTGAAAAACCCAAACTATTAGTTAGAATAAAATTAGACTTTGCCTCTGAAAAAGAACATCCATTTGAATTAGTAATTTTGCTATTAGAAAAGGCTTCCTCTTCCATTTCTTGTAAAAAATTAATCTTATAGTTATTATCGAGCTCTATTTTGTCAAATAAATTTAAAGAAATATCCTTTGTCGCTAGAAAACTTTCTTTGGGCATAGAAGAATATTTATCTTCAGGAGTTATTTTTGTCATTGCGATACATCTTTCAATCAGTTCGAAAATATCATCCTTTTTTATATTGGAGGATGACACATTAGATTTTTTATTGTCAATATATGTAGTTAGGCCAATAGAAAAATTATCGGATCTGTCAGATTGTTCAACTTGCTTATTACGATAAGAAATACTTTCTGAGATAGAATTGCCAACGGCAATCTCACAATCTGTTGCACCAAGTTTTTTTGCCTTATCTAGACAAAATTGAGAGATTTTTTCTAAAAATGCTTTGTCT
Source organism: Candidatus Pelagibacter sp. IMCC9063 (assembly GCF_000195085.1). Classification (NCBI taxonomy): domain Bacteria; kingdom Pseudomonadati; phylum Pseudomonadota; class Alphaproteobacteria; order Candidatus Pelagibacterales; family Candidatus Pelagibacteraceae; genus Candidatus Pelagibacter; species Candidatus Pelagibacter sp. IMCC9063. The sequence goes on from NC_015380.1 coordinate 590,126, forward strand.
TTAATCATTGTTTATTGTTACCATTAACGTCAAAAAGATAGATAAACCATAATAATTATTTAATGCAAATAATTTAAAATTTTTTTCTGGCTTGTCTTTTTCATATACCAAAATTTGAAAAAATAAGATTCCAGAGGACAATATTGCCAATATATAGGTATAAATATTTGTATTTAAGACTTTTAGTGAAACTAATAAAAAACTAATCGAAGTCAGGTAGCAAAATAATAAAAAAAATTTTATTTTTTTTTCAAATTTAATTGATGTAGATTTAATCCCTATTTTGAGATCATCTTTAATATCCTGCATCCCATAAATAGTGTCGTAGCCTAAAGTCCATAAAATTGCCGAGATGTATAATAATACAGGAGCAAAAGAAAATTCGCCTTCAAAAGCAAGCCAGGCTAAAATCACACCCCAATTAAAAGTAATACCTAAAAATAATTGAGGCCAGTAAGTTATTCTCTTCATAAAAGGATAGATGGCAACCAAAATTCCAGAGCTTAGTCCAAAAATAATAGAATTTAAATTAAATTGAAAAAGTATAATTAAAGATAAAAAAATTAATAAAAAAATTACAGACCAAGCCTGAGAAACTGAAACACTTCCTATGGCTACAGGCCTTGCACTAGTTCGTTTTACTTTTTGATCTATTTTTCGATCAATAATGTCATTATATACGCAACCAGCGCTTCTCATCAGAACAGATCCAAAAAAAAATAAAATTAAATATTTGTAAAATAATATGTCATTATTGATACTAGAGTTGGCTATAACAAGGCCCCAGGCGCAAGGCCAAAAAAGTAGAAAAATACCAGCAGGCTTATCTAAGCGAATAAGTTTAAAATATTTTCTCATTAGATACAATTGCAGCCTATTAAATTAATTTTTTTAACTGTGCTAAGTCAGAAATAGTTTTTTTCGGCTTGAAGTCCAAAACATCAAAATTTTTATTTATACGATTGACCCATATAGACTGAAATCCAAACGATCTTGATCCTACCACATCCCAACTATTAGAGCTTAAAAAACAAACTTCACTTGGTTTGCAAGAATATTTATTTGTTACGAGTTTGTACACTCTTGGGTCGGGCTTATAAATTTTTATTTTTTCAATAGAGATTAGAGAGTCAAAGAGCTTTTCTACTTTTGCTTTTTTTGTCAGCTGATCTAATAGTTTTGGAGTGCCATTAGAAAGAATACAGGTTTTTATTTTTTTTTCTTTAGATATAAAAGTGTTTCTTTTAATTCAGGATACACCTCTAACTCTTTATAAAGTTTCAAAAGTTCATTTGTGTATTTCTTATTAATATTGTGTTCTTTCATTGCGTAATTTAAAGAATCTTTAGTAATTTTCCAAAAATCAGCATGATTCCTCATTAAGCTTCTTAACCATGTATATTCAAGCTGGGTAGCTCTCCAAGTATTTGAAAACGCTAGCCATGACTTTCCAATTTTATTTTTAATAACTTTAGCGGCAGAATTAATATCAAAACACGTGCCATAAGCATCAAAAGCGCAGACTTTGATATTTGTAATTTTACTTTTCATATATACAGTTTAATTTATGCAGAAAAAAATTAGAATATTTCTGAGTGAAAGACTAGAAGAAAATAATAAAATTGAACTAGGTAAGGACCAGTCTCATTATATATCGAATGTGATGCGTTTAAAAAGTGGAGATGAATTATTGTTATTCAACGGAATAGATGGAGAATTCCTTGGAAAAGTTGCTGGGAGTGAAAAAAAACAAACAATCATTCAAGTTCATGCAAAACAGAGAGATCAGTCTAAGCCTTCAAATATTTCCTTAGCCTTTTGTCCACTCAAAGGACAACGACTAGATTTTTTAATTCAAAAATGCACAGAAGTGGGGTTAAAAAGTTTTATCCCTGTCATTTCAGACCATACTATTGTCAGGAATGTTAATGAAAATAGATTAAAAAAAATTATTATAGAATCTAGCGAACAGTCAGATCAACTACATATTCCTCAGGTATTAAGTGCTTTAAATTTAGAAGAATTTTTACATTTCTTGAAAAAAGAGGATGTGGTTTTGTTTGGGGATATTAGCTCTAAAAATAATGATTTAACCCAACTCATAGAAGATAAGAGTAAAAACTATATTTTATTTATAGGTCCTGAAGGAGATTTTTCCCCAAAAGAAAGAGAGATCATTTTAAAAAATGTTAAGTTTAAAAGTTTCTCATTAGGCAAAAATATTTTAAGATCTGAAACTGCTGCAATAGCAGGTTTAGTTTTGCTAAATTTCTTATTAAATTAAAGTTGAGTTCCACCCACGGTTATTTCATCTACCAATATAGAAGGCTGACCAACACCGACAGGAACCCATTGCCCATTTTTTCCACAAGTTCCAATTCCCGGATCTAGCTTCATGTCATTTCCAACCATGGATACTTTAGTTAAAATGTCCGGCCCATTTCCAATAATTGTAGCACCCTTCACCGGAGAACCTATTTTTCCATTATTAATTTCATATGCCTCTGTGCATGAAAAAACAAATTTTCCATTTGTTATATCTACTTGCCCACCACCAAATGAAACTGCAAAGATACCCTTGTCTACTGATTTGATCATATCTTCCTGGGAGTGTTTTCCGTTAAGCATAAAAGTATTGGTCATTCTTGGCATTGGTGCACATTCAAAACTTTCTCTTCTGCCATTTCCAGTGGATGTTGTTTTCATTAAACGAGCATTAAGTCTGTCTTGCATATAATTTTTTAATATTCCATTCTCTATAAGAACCGTATTGGAAGAAGGAGTTCCTTCATCATCAATTGTAATAGACCCTCTTCTGTTAGAGATTGTTCCATCATCTACTATTGTGACATGTTCACTTGCTACCTTTTGATTCATCAGATTGTGAAAAGCTGAAGTTTTTTTTCGATTAAAATCTCCTTCCAATCCATGACCGATTGCTTCGTGTAATAAAATTCCAGGCCATCCAGGTCCTAATACAACTTTCATTTCCCCGGCAGGAGCCTCTTTACTTTCCAAATTAATCATAGCTTGTCGGTAAGCTTCATCACAAACTTTTTTCCAATCATTATTCGCAATGTAATCATCGTAATTCATCCGCCCGCCTGTTCCGTAGGATCCAGTTTCCCTTCGACCGTTTTTCTCAACCATAACAGTAACATTAAATCTTATTAAGGGCCTGACATCCTGAAAGCTTTGTGAATCTGATTTTATAATTTCAATTTCTTGATACTCACCTGAGATAGATGCAGAAACTTGCTTAATTAAAGAATCTTTTTTTCTCAAATATTCGTCAACATTTTTTAAAATAGAAACTTTTTCCCCAAATGGTTTTGCTTCAATTGGATTAACGTCAGAATACATTTTAGAATTAGATCTTTGTGGAGAGGTAGAAATTTTTCCATTTTTATTTTTTAAACTTGAAAGCAAACTCTTAGAAGCCTCAGTAAGAGATTTTTTTGAAATCTCATTCGAATGTGAATAGGCAGTAACATCATCAGTAACAGCTCTTAATCCGTAACCTAAAGAGGTGTCGTAACTAGTATTTTTTATCTTGTTGTCGTCGAGAACAAACGACTCATTTTTAGAGCTTTCAAAAAACAGCTCACCATCATCACAATTTTTTAGAGTTTCTGACACCAGACGGTCAGCTTCTTGTCGAGTAAGGTCTGTATCTTTAAAAAAAGTACTCATTATTTCTATAATTTTTTTTTATTTTTGTTTAAGTTGTATACTTTTTGTCAAAGTGTCGCAAAGTTAACATTGCTAAATTTTGATACAAGGTTGATTACAATTATGAAACATTTTTTATTATCTATCTTTACTTTTTTGCTTGGGAGTAGTGCATTGGCAGAACAGCCAAAAAATTGGCAACTAGGATATCAAAACAGCGTAACACCTGTCATGAACGATCTTGTTTTTATGCATGATTATATTTTACTTCCTATCATTACAGCAATTTCAGTATTTGTTTTGTTTTTAATTCTGTATGCTGTCTGGAAGTTTAGGGCTTCTAAGAATCCAAACCCCTCAAAGACTTCTCACAATACTTTAATAGAAGTTTTGTGGACAGTGATACCATGTTTAATACTGGTGGTGATTGCAATTCCTTCTTTTAAGCTATTGTACAAACAGGATATAATTCCGAAAGCTGACATTACAATCAAAGCAATTGGCTATCAGTGGTATTGGGGCTACGAATATCCTGATCAAAAAATAGCTTTTGAAGCTTCAATGATTGAAACAAAAGATTTGAAACCAGGTCAACCTAGATTATTAGCTACGGATAGACATGTAGTTGTCCCCGTGAATAAAGTTGTAAAAGTTTTGATTACTGCAAATGATGTCTTGCATGCTTGGGCACTACCTGCATTTGGAGTGAAAAGAGATGCGGTTCCGGGACGAATAAATGAAACTTGGTTTAGAGCTGAAAAAGAAGGAATTTTTTACGGACAATGTTCAGAATTGTGCGGAATAAAACATGCTTTTATGCCAATTACAGTTGAGGTTGTTTCTGAACAAAAATACAAAGAGTGGGTGGAGATGGCAAAAGTAAAATACGCAATGTACCCAGAGAAAAAATTTTTAGCTAAAAAAGAACAATAGGATTTTAATTAATGTCAACTTACACAACAGCTGCTAACGAACATCACGAATCTCATCCAACTGGATGGAAAAGATGGGCATTCTCAACCAATCATAAAGATATCGGTACTATGTACTTAATCTTTGCAATTATTGCAGGAGTGATTGGTACTACATTTTCAGTCTTGATGAGAGCTGAGTTAATGTATCCAGGAGATGGAATATTAGGTGGTGATTACCATCTTTATAATGTTTTGGTTACAGGTCATGGGTTGATTATGATTTTCTTTATGGTGATGCCTGCAATGATCGGTGGATTTGGAAACTGGTTTGTTCCACTAATGATTGGAGCACCGGACATGGCATTTCCGAGAATGAATAATATTTCTTTTTGGCTTTTACCTGCAGCATTCATACTTTTATTAGCATCTATTTTTGTTGAAGGACCTCCAGGCCAAAATGGCGTAGGGGGTGGTTGGACTATTTACCCACCCTTATCTTCAAAAGCTGGACAACCAGGACCCGCAATGGATCTTGCAATTTTTAGCTTACACTTAGCTGGAGCGTCTTCCATCTTGGGTGCTGTGAATTTTATAACTACTATTTTCAATATGCGAGCACCGGGTATGACGATGCATAAAATGCCTTTATTTGTTTGGTCAATGTTAGTTACAGCTTTTTTATTATTACTTTCTTTACCAGTTCTAGCAGGGGCAATTACTATGTTGCTTACGGATAGAAATTTTGGGACTTCTTTTTTTAATCCTGAGGGTGGGGGAGACCCAGTTCTTTTCCAACATTTATTTTGGTTTTTTGGTCACCCAGAAGTTTATATTATGATCCTTCCTGGATTTGGAATTGTTAGTCAGATTGTATCTACCTTTTCAAAGAAACCTGTTTTTGGTTATTTAGGCATGGCTTACGCAATGGTTTCTATCGGAGTGGTTGGATTTATAGTTTGGGCCCATCATATGTATACCGTTGGAATGGGAGTGGATACCAAAGCATATTTTGTTTTCGCAACTATGGTTATTGCAGTTCCTACAGGTATTAAAGTTTTTTCTTGGATAGCGACTATGTGGGGAGGGTCAATTACCTTGAATACTCCTATGTTATGGGCTTTAGGATTTATATTCTTATTCACAGTTGGAGGAGTTACAGGAGTTGTTTTAGCTAACGCAGGTGTCGATACATCTTTACATGACACTTATTATGTAGTGGCTCATTTTCATTATGTATTATCTTTAGGAGCTGTATTTTCTTTATTTGCCGGTTTCTATTATTGGTTTAGCAAAATGACTGGATGGGAATATTCAGAGTTTTTAGGGAAATTGCATTTTTGGATAACATTTATCGGTGTAAATTTGATTTTTTTCCCTCAGCATTTTTTAGGACTTGCAGGTATGCCAAGAAGATATGCTGACTATCCAGATGCTTATGCAGGATGGAATTATGTGTCTTCGATTGGATCTTATATTTCTGCTTTTGGAGTGTTGATATTTTTCGTAGTTTTAATTCATGCCTTTGTGAGAAGCAAACAGGTGGGTAATAATCCTTGGGGAGAGGGAGCCACTACTTTGGAATGGACTTTAACTTCACCGCCTCCTTTCCATCAATTTAACGAGTTACCACAAATTAAATAAATTTAATAATTTAATTAGGGGTGATCTTGTCGTAATCAACATCTTTTTTTGCAGTTATTACTGTAGCTATACCTATCGTTAATAAGGCAAATGATAAAACAACATAGAGGTATTTTGAATCAAAAAGATTAAACGCATACATAAATACTGCTGTAACTATTAATGTAGTTGGAATTAAGAGCTGTAGTCTAACAATTTTGGACTGTTTTTTTATAAGATCTTTATTTATCTCCAACCCAGCGACTAAAAAATCTCTAAGTGATAGAAAGTTAATTACCTTTTTATCTTCAGACAGGATTGTAATATGCCTAGCTTTCTTTTGTTTAATTTGTTCTATTGCATAATCAATTGAATGATGTTCATAAGCATGGGCTAAATTTTCCGTTCTCATTATTTCTTTTGCCTCTACTAAATCCGAATCTCTTCCTGCAGCAACAAGTTTAATAGCCATATCTCTCTCTGAGAGCACTCCTAGAAAGTTATTATCCTCATCAACTATTGGTGTAGACCCGATATTTTTATCTTTAAAACTCAGGGCTATTTCAGAAATGGTAGTATTTGGTAAAAATCTTATTGGCCCATTAGGTCTTTCGTCTATTATTCCGAGCTTAGCTAAATCACCAATTGCTATTTTTTTCATAAATACTTAATATTTAAAAGCTATTTAACAGTAGCATAATCTATGCTAATATCGCATAGCAATTTAAATTATGAGCTCTGAATACAGTGTTTTATCAACAATAATCATACTCCTCGCCTTATTCCTGTATTTTTCTTGGTTTATAAGTTCTGTGAGATTTAATACTCAAAAACTTAAAGAAAGAAATTTAAATGAAAAATTTAAAGAAAAATCTTTTTTAAAAAGTTTTATAGATCCTGACCTAAGTAGCAAAAGTATTTCATTTTTTTTAATTATGCTAAGTCTTTTTTTGATTTATAAATTTGTCTTTTTATAAAAATTTTATAAAATTATTAGCTGCTTCCTGCGACAAAATAAAATAATCTTGTAAATACAGTATATTGAGATTCAGCAGCCATCATAAAAATAAATGCAGCAATAGCTGTCATCGGCCATAATAAAACATTAATTAATGCATATCTTTCCCAAAGCAAATGCATAAAAAAAGCCATAATCAATCCGGCCTTAGCAAACATAAAGAATATTATTAATGACCATCTCAACAATCCTTGAAATTGATAATAGTCAACTGCATAAGAGAAACCACTTATTATAAATAAAAGACCCCAAATCCAAAGGTAAGTGCCCAGTCCGTGAGTTGTTGTTTTATTTTTAGTTTCTTCAGCCATAATTCAAATTACCATAAGTAAAAAAATGCAAAAATAAAAACCCATACCAAGTCCACAAAGTGCCAATACAGTCCCAATATTTCAATTGCTACATAATCGGATTTCATACTGGTAAAGAATCCTCTTTTCCCGGATTCAAAATCACCCCTCCAAGTTTTTCTTGCAAAGATAAATAGAAAAATTACTCCAATAGTAACATGCGTTCCATGAAAGCCTGTTACCATAAAAAAAATTGCACCAAACTGATTTGCCCCCATAGGGTTAGACCATGGTCTAATCCCTTCCTCAAAAATTAATTTTGACCATTCAAAAGCCTGCATGCCAACAAAAGTAAGTCCACCTATTGCAGTTAAAAAAATAAATAAGGCACAAAGTTTTCTTTTTTTTTCATAGCCAAATTTAACAGCAAGGGCCATAGTTCCACTACTTGTAATTAATACAAAGGTCATAATTGCAATTAGCAAGAGAGGAACGTGCACTCCAAACACCTCAAGAGCAAAAACTTCGCTGGCATTAGGCCATGGTATGGGTGTTGAGCTACGGGCCGACATGTAAGAAATTAAAAAACAACTAAAAATGAATGTGTCGCTAAGCAGAAATATCCACATCATTGCTTTCCCCCACTTAACACCCTTAAAAGTAACTTGATCAGATGAGAAATCGTGAGTCAGACCTTTAAAACCTTTTGGTAAATTAGATAGGTTATTGCTCATTTTTTTTCATCAGCTGTTAATCATAAGTCCAAATAGCACTACCCAAACTAAAAATAAAAAATGCCAATAAATTCCGCACAGTTTAACACTACTCTGTATAGATGGGGCTCTAATATTTTCATTGTAAACTTTTTGAGTTGCTTTTTTTAAAAAAAATAAACCACCAACTAAATGCAACACATGCAAAGTTGTAAAAAGATAGAAATAGGAATTTGCAATATTAGAATTGAAAAAATAACCTTGCGCTATTAATTGTCTCCATGCAATTACTTGACCAATAATAAAAACGACTGCAAGAAAGGCAATTATAAGAAGTAAAAATTTAACTTTCTTAAAATCTAGAATGTCAGATTTGTTTTTTGCCAAGTGAAACAATACGCTACTTAAAAACAATACAAAAGTATTAAACCATAATAGTTTTGGTTCTGGCATTTTTTCCCAATCATGAAGCAACATTCGGTCTGCATAAGTCACTATAAATAATGAAAAAAAAATTATACTAACTGTCATTATTCCTTTAAGTCCCAAATGAGCTTTCGTTAAATTTATAGTTTTTCCACTATGTAAGTTATCTTGATTTGATTGTTCTAGGTCCCAAGGTTTTTCACTCAAAAGGTCAAATAAATTTTTTTCTTTTTTAATCATCAAGTCTTCTCTACTTTTGCTCCCAAAACCTCACTCGGTGGAACATTTTGGGGAATGTAATCTTCTTTTGCTCCTGGAACACTATAATCATAAGCCCAGCGATAAACTATGGGCAAGTCCTTACCAAAGTTCCCATGCTGCGGGGGAACATGCTCTGTTTGCCATTCTAAGGAGCATGCTTGCCAAGGATTTCTACCAGCAACTTTTCCAAGACGGATGCTAGAAATAATATTATACAAAAATATCAATTGGGCAAATCCAACAACTAATGCTGCTATGGTAATAAATTGATTCAATCCTTCTGCAGAAGTTGGAATATAAGGGCTATTGTACATTTCGTAATATCTTCTAGGAACTCCTATAAATCCTAGATAATGCATTGGAAAGTAAATCGCATAAGATCCTAAAAAAGTTACCCAAAAATGAAATTTACCCATAGCCTCATTTAAAAACCTACCAGTTACTAAAGGATACCAGTGGTAAATAGCACCAAAAATTACAAGCACAGGAGCAATTCCCATTACCATATGAAAGTGAGCAACAACAAAATATGTATCAGATAAAGGAACATCGACTATAACATTTCCCAAAAAGAGACCAGTTATTCCACCGTTAACAAATGTTAAAATAAAAGCTAGAGAGAATAACATCGGTAAATTGAGTCTTATATTCCCCCTCCATAATGTTAAAATCCAATTATAAACTTTAATAGCAGTTGGGACTGCAATAATTAATGTGGTAGTGGCAAAGAAAAAGCCAAACCAAGGATTCATTCCACTTACATACATGTGGTGAGCCCAAACAAAAAAACTTAACGCTCCTATAATTACAATTGCCCAAACCATCATTCTATAGCCAAAAATATTTTTCCTAGCATGAATCGAAATTAAATCTGAAACGATTCCGAAGGCAGGAAGAGCAACAATATAAACTTCTGGATGTCCAAAAAACCAAAAAAGATGCTGAAATAAAATAGGACTTCCTCCTCCATATTTTAGATGCTCCCCCATTTGAACCATGGCAGGCATAAAAAAACTTGTGCCAAGCAAGCTATCAAGAGTCATCATTATACAACTGACAATTAAAGCGGGAAAAGCCAACATAGCTAAAATAGTAGCTGTAAAAATCCCCCAAATTGTTAAAGGCATTCTCATTAAGGTCATACCCCTAGTTCGCGCTTGAAGAATTGTTATAATATAGTTAAGTCCACCCATAGTGAATCCGATAACAAAAAGAGAAAGTGACAAAAGCATTAACACTATTCCACTTTCAGAACCGGGTGTACCAGATGTTATTGCTTGTGGTGGATAAAGAGTCCAACCAGCCCCTGTGGGTCCTCCAGGAACAAAAAAGCTTGCTACCAAAACTACAACAGCAATAAAATACATCCAGAAACTAAGCATGTTTAAATAAGGGAAAACCATATCTCTTGACCCAACCATCAGAGGTATTAAAAAATTTCCAAAACCACCTAGGAATAAAGCAGTCAAAAGATATACAACCATAATCATTCCATGCATGGTTACAAATTGATAATACCCAGCTGGACCTAAAAATGAAAAAACTTCAGGAAACCCAAGTTGCAGTCTCATTAGCCAAGACAACACCAGAGCTAACAATCCAATAGAGATTGCTGTTATGGAATACTGAATGCCAATTACTTTTGCATCTTGGCAAAAAATCCATTTTGTTATGAAACTTTTGGGATGATATAAATCCTGTTCTGGAATTTCAGATTCAACTTGTTCTTCTGTTTTTGACGTAATGTGCCCACCGTCGGATACTTCAGATGACTTGGCCTCAATCCCAAACTTTTGTTCAGGAAAATCGTCAGACATTGATTCCTCCCTCAAAGCTAAACATAACCCAGATAAGGCTATCTATGCAAATATTAGATAGTTTTAAAAGCAATGGAAAATATAAGAATTTTTATATAGTTAGAGCTTTATTGACACATGTTATGACAACTTTTTAAAAAATTACTTAAATTAATAACTTTTAAGATTTCGAGGCAATTTGCTCGTATGATTTTTGCTTGGAAAGCCATTCGTTGTAATTTTTTTGATCAACCACCACCACTTTACCTCTCATGGCATAGTGTCCTGTTCCGCAAAACTCAGCACACAAAACTTCAAACGTGCCTAATTTAGTTGGTTCAAACCAATAATAAGTTATTGAACCAGGAAGCATATCCATCTTTGCCCTAAACTGAGGAATGTAAAAATTATGCAAAACATCCGTTGACCTTAAAAGAACTTTTACAGGTTGGTTTTTTAAAAGATGAAGAGGACCATTTGCAATAACAATATCATCGTTACCATTTTTGTCCTTTGAGCTAATTCCAAATGGATTTTTATCGTTAATATTTTTTATATTTGTTTTTCCAAGTTTACCGTCTTTACCAGGAAGTCTATAGCCCCAACCCCACTGATAAGCTAGCACTTCAATTTTATAAGCATTTTTTGGAACAGTGACATATTGATTCCATACAAAAAGTCCAGGAGCAAGGAGAGCTGCAATACCCAATGTGGTAATAAGAGTTAGTCTGAACTCAAGCTTACTATCTTCGGGTTTGTACTCTGATCTTTTTTCTTTTTGATATCTAAACTTCCAAACGCAGTAAACCATAAATAATCCCACAGCTATAAAAACAAATCCAGTAACCCAGAACGTTAGAATTATTGTATCGTCAATACTCCCCCAGTTTGAAGCAATAGGAGTCCACCACCAAGGCGTTAAAATATGAAAAACAACTGAGCCAATTAAAACTAAAAGAAAAACAATTACTACTGTCATAGATTCTTTCTATTAAAATATTTGTTTAAATATTCTTTAAAATATTTTTGGTAGTAGTATTTCGCAAAAAAGAAAAAAATAAAAGAAAAGCATATGACCGCCACTGCAATCTTTGCTCCAGAATTGTCACTGACACAAACTGCGCACATACTTAACCTCCCCATGTACTCTAGAATTTTGAGACCATTAGTCTTACTTATTCTTTCAGCAATATATGCTAAATTGGTCTTACTTGTAAATTTTAGTTATTGTTATAATTATTGAACTATTGATGTGCTATTATGTAGCGTATTTTAAATAAGGAGTGAATTTGTCTAATATTAAGAGCGCTTATAAGAAGAAAGAAAAGTTTGATTTCTTTTTTTATATAAATTCACTTTTTTTGTTAATGAAGCCAAGAGTTATGTCTCTTGTTATCTTCACTTGCCTTGTCGGGCTTATTATTGCTCCTGGAAATATAGATTTATATAGAAATTTTGTATCCTTAATTTTAGTAGCAATTGGGGCAGGAGCTTCTGGCATGCTTAATATGTGGTATGATTCTGACATTGATGCGATTATGTCCAGAACATGCTTAAGGCCAATTCCCAGTGGAAAGTTAAAAAGACAAGAAGCTTTATTTTATGGAATTGCACTTTCTGCTTTTTCTGTTTCATTCCTGCATTATTTTGCAAATTTTTTATCAGCAGCACTGTTAGCTTTTACAATTTTTTTCTACGTATTTATTTATACAATCTGGCTAAAAAGAAAAACTCCACAAAATATAGTTATTGGAGGTGCGGCAGGAGCTTTCCCCCCCGTAATTGGATGGACTATTTCTACCAACACTATTGGCATTGAGCCAATCATTCTATTTTTAATTATTTTTCTTTGGACCCCATCTCATTTTTGGGCCCTTAGTTTATATAAAAATGAAGATTATAAAAAAGCAAAAATACCCATGCTTTCGGTTGTAAGTGGAGAAGAGGTAACAAAAAAAAATATTTTATTCTATTCGATAATTCTATGGCCATTTACGCTAGCACCATATTTTTTAAATTTTGCTAGTTATTCCAATTTCGTATTTGTGGTAATTTTTGGATTTTTTTATATTTTTTTATCTTTTAAACTTTTAATTACCAAAACAAAATCTGCTTCTAATAAAATAGCTAGAAATATTTTTATATATTCAATATTTTATCTTTTTTTTATTTTCTCAACTATTTTAATAGATAATTATTTCTTTATATAAACTATGAAACTTAAAACAAAAAATAAATTAGTTGCTTGGGTACTGGTTGGGTGTATGATTTTTTTCTTCCTTTATACCATTCACAATATTACTGGCGGAATTTTTAATCGAGTATTATGATTAAAATAAAAGAAAGAAAATTAAACCCCTGGTATTTGGTTGGAATTTTTTTTATTATGCTTGGATTATCCTTTGCATCTGTTCCTCTTTACGATCTTTTTTGTAGAGTTACTGGATTTGGCGGCACTACCCAAAAATCCACTCAATTACCAAAAGTAATTATTAATAAAAATATTAGCATGAGGTTTGATACAAATGTTGGAGGAAACCTGCCGATAAGTTTTGAAGTAAAAAATAATAAAACAGATATTAAGCCAGGAGAGCTTAAAAATAGTACTTTTGTTGTAACCAACGAAAGTAATTTGCCTTTAAAAATGGTTGCTACTTTTAATGTTACCCCCGATTCGGTTGGTAAGTACTTTAATAAACTTGAGTGTTTTTGTTTTGAACAGCAGCCGCTTTCAGGTGGAGAAATAAAAGAATTCAACCTATCTTACTACATAGACCCCGAAATAACCAAAGACCCAGCGACGAAAAATGTCAAAGATATAACTTTATCTTATACTTTATTTGAGTTAGATAAGTTTCAAAAATAATTATGTCATCAGCAGAAAAAAAACACGATTACCACTTAGTTGACCCAAGTCCTTGGCCAATCTTTTGTTCCTTTGCTAGTTTAATAGTATGTTTTGGAGCTGTTTATTATTTCACGACTAAAAATCTTTGGCTAACTTTTGTTGGCTTGGCTGTCCTGTTCTACGGGGTATTTATGTGGTTTCGAGAAGTAGTTATTGAAGCAGAGCATAAGGGAGATCACACGCCTGTTGTTCAAATCAGTCATCGTTATGGAATGGTTTTGTTTATCGCTTCAGAGGTAATGTTTTTTGTTGCTTGGTTTTGGGCATATTTTGATGCTAGTTTATTTCCAGATCAAGCGATCGGCGGAGTGTGGCCTCCAAAAGATATTCAAACGTTAGATCCTTGGCATATTCCACTAATTAATACGCTTATTTTATTGTTATCAGGAACAACTGTTACTTGGGCGCACCATGCGATGTTAGAAAATGACAGGAAGAGTTTAGTTCAGGGTCTAGTGCTAACAGTAATTCTTGGTGCAATTTTTACTATGTTTCAAGCATACGAATATATGGTGGCATCATTTACAATGAGTAGCGGAATTTATGGATCTACTTTTTACATGGCCACTGGTTTTCATGGGTTTCATGTATTAATAGGTACCATCTTTTTAGCAGTATGTTTATTTAGAGCTAAACGTGGTCACTATACACCAGACCATCATTTTGGATTTGAGGCGGCTGCTTGGTACTGGCATTTTGTGGATGTGGTTTGGTTATTTCTTTTTGCATCAATATACATCTGGGGAAGTTAATTCTCTTTGAAAAAATTTTTTTTTAACCTTTTTTCTATCTCAATTATTTTTTTACTTCTAAGTCTAGGAACATGGCAGCTTATTCGCTTGCAATGGAAGCAAGAACTTATCTTTGAAATTGAAAACTCTGCAAATAAAAAAGCTAGAGTTTTTCAATCACGCAACCATAAAAATTTTCAAAAAGTAAAATTGGAAGGAAAATTATTAAAGCAGAATTATTTTATTTACCGCTTAAGCGAAAAAGGAAAGTATGGTTTTGATTTACTATCAATTCTTCAATTAGATTCTTCAAATTTGATACTTATAAAAAGAGGCTGGACAAGAAAAATAGACGATACACTAAAACTTAACAATACTGAGGAAACGTCTGTGTTTGAAGGAGTGCTGTATCCATTAAAAGAAAAAGGCCTGTTTACTCCTGATAATAGTCCCAAAGAAAATTTTCTTTATTATTTTGATAAAAAAAAGTTGGAACATGAGCTAAATAATAAGTTTTATCCCTATATATTAGTACAAGACCAAAAAGACCTAAAATTTTCAAATCTAGAAAATAAACAAATAGTAACAATATCTAATAATCACCTTCAATATGCAGTCACTTGGTTTGTTTTGGCGATTGGTATAATAATTGCTTTTTGGTTTTATAAAAGAAAGTAGCTATGCTGTATTTTAGTACAAGAGACAAACAAAGAACTTTTTCATTCAAAGAAGTGTTCCTTAATGCTTTGGCGTCAGATGGTGGTCTTTATGTACCAACAAGTATTCCTAAATTCAGTCCAGAAAAAATTCAATCAATGAAAAATTATACATTTCAAGAAATGTCGTACGAAATTTTCAATGTATTTGTTGGAGATGCCTTTTCCCCAGAGGAACTTAAAGGCATTATCAGTAAATCATATTCAGTTTTCAGAAACGAAAAAATTGTTGATCTAAAATTAATAGATAATATTTCTTGTGTAGAACTCTTTCATGGACCAACTCTCGCATTCAAAGATATCGCAATGCAAGTGCTAGGTAATATGTATGAGAATCTATTGAATAAAAGTAAAAATAAAATGAACTTAATTACAGCCACTTCTGGTGATACAGGAGCTGCAGCTATTGATGCCCTGAAAAGTAAAAAATATTTAAATATTTTTGTTTTGCATCCTGAAAATAAGATTTCAGAAACACAAAGAAGACTTATGACGACAGTGCTAGACAAGAATGTCTACAATATTGCAATTAAAGGAACATTTGATGATTGCCAGTATTTGGTCAAAGAAATGTTTAATGATCAAAAATTTAGAAGCAATATTCAGATGTCTGGAGTTAATTCAATTAACTGGGCAAGGATAGTAGCTCAAATAGTTTATTATTTTTTTATTTATTTAAGTCAGAAAGAAACAGAAAAGAGAATGGTAGTTTCTGTTCCTACAGGAAACTTTGGTGATATTTATGCAGGGTATATTGCCAAACAAATGGGGCTTCCTATAGAAAAGTTAATCATAGCAAGTAATCATAACAACTTATTAGAAAAGTGTTTAAGTACAGGATTGTATCAACCTTCCAAAGTGAACCCCTCCGTTTCACCTAGTATGGACATTCAAGTGGCGAGCAATTTTGAAAGAATATTATTTGAAATATGCAATCAAGATGAATCTAGAGTAGTAGCTCTGATGAAAAACTTAAAAAATAAAAAAGAATTTCAATTGAATAAAACTGAACTTTCTAACCTTCAGGAAAATTTTTTAGCGCACAGTGTATCTGAAGAAGAAACATTACAAACAATTAAACAGGTTTATCAAGAACACAATTCTGTTTTAGATCCACATTCAGCCATCGGATTTAAAGCATTAAAAAAGTTAAGTAGTTTATCTAATAATTTTTCATATTTTTGCTTTGAAACAGCCCATCCTTGCAAATTTCCTGATGCAATCGTGAGTGCTATAGGCAAGGAACCACCCATGCCAGATTTTGTGAAAAAAATATTTTCAAAAGAAGAGAGTTTTGTAGTCTTGGACGGTAATTTAGAAATATTAAAAAGTTATATAGAAAAAAAAGTTAGCAACAACTCTAGCTGATAGCTTTTCTAGCCGCTTCATCCACAATAGTATTGTAGTGGTCGTTAGAATGACCCTTGACCCACTTCCATCCAATTGCCTTTTCGCTTACCAGAGTGTCTAGTTCAAGCCACAAATCTTTGTTTTTTACAGGTTGTTTTGCAGCTGTCATCCATCCATTTATTTTCCAATTTTTAATCCAGCTTTCAATTCCATTTTTTACATACTTCGAATCTGTATAGATATCGAGTTCAGCTGAGGCAACTTCTCTTAAGGCATTAATAACAGCGGATAATTCCATGCGATTATTGGTAGTTAGCTGTTCAGACCCAGAGATAGTCTTTTCGTTTTTGTCTTCTATAATCACAGCTGCCCACCCA
Source organism: Candidatus Pelagibacter sp. IMCC9063 (assembly GCF_000195085.1). Classification (NCBI taxonomy): domain Bacteria; kingdom Pseudomonadati; phylum Pseudomonadota; class Alphaproteobacteria; order Candidatus Pelagibacterales; family Candidatus Pelagibacteraceae; genus Candidatus Pelagibacter; species Candidatus Pelagibacter sp. IMCC9063. The sequence continues at coordinate 606,918 of NC_015380.1, forward strand.
CCCTTACCCGGGTTTCCAGAGCATGCCCCGTCTGTATAAATAGTAATTTTTTTTCCCATTAATAAAATAATTTATTCACACTATTTGTATTAATGTAAAATTGTATTCTCTTTAAGAATTCTTTTGGGTTTTTAACTTTAACAATGGCACTTTTTTGCCTATTAATAGAATCGTGTAATCTCGTTAGAAAAAATCTAATCGACGCTCCCAATAATAGCTGAGGTAAAGCAGTAAATTCTTTTTTCGAAATTTTTCTTTGTGAAGAGTATCCTTTAAGTAAAGCGTTTGCTTTTAATTTATTAAACTTAATTTTTTTATTAAAGCACATGGCATTTATACAAATTGCAATATCGTAGATTAAAAAGTCTGAGCAGGAGAAGTAGAAGTCAATAAAACCAGCAAATTTTGTTTTATTAAAAAAAATGTTATCAGGAAAAAGATCACCATGAATAATTCCTGTAGGAAGTTGAGACGGCCATTTTTTTTTCAAATCCAATAAAAGAGTATTGATAAAACCATAAATATTTGGAATTTTTTTATTAGCTTTAGTTTTGATAGATTGATTAAGAGCAATCCACGATTTTATGGAAAGATTATTTACTCTGTGTAATTTTATTTTTCTCCCAACCATATGTAGTTTAGCTATATTTTTTCCAATTAACCGACATTCAGAAAGTGTGTGATTGGTTTTTTCTTTGCCATAAACAAAGCTACAAATAGCTGCTTGTCTGTTTTTAATTTGAAATAAAGTTTTTTTATTTTTATTTTTTATAGGCTTTGGACAAAGAATTTTTCTATCATTCAAGCTAAGCATTAAGTTCATAAAAAAAGGGAGTTCTTTTGTTTTAACTCTTTTTTCAAATAGTGTGAGAATGAATTTTCCAGTAGTAGTAATTAATAAGTAGTTTGTATTTTCAATACCTTTCTTGATTCCTTGAATTTTTTTCAATTCCCCAAGATTAAAATTTTCAAGAATAGATTTAGCCTCATGAGTATCGACTTTAGTATAAATGGCCATTACTGCAGATCTCTTGGAAGTTTAAATGATACATTTTCTTCAACGGTAGAAATCTCCTCTACCTTTGTGCCCCTTACTTTGTTAATCTGGACAATAACATTCTCGACTAAAATTTCAGGCGCAGACGCTCCTGAAGATAATCCAAGTTGTTTACATGTCAAAATTTTATCAATAGGTAGGTCGGCATTTTCATGCATCAAAAAACTATTGGTGCAGCCACTTTTTTTTGCCACCTCCACCAATCTTTGTGAATTTGATGAATTTTCACTTCCTATAACCAGAAATAAATCACATTTTTTCGCAATGGCTTTCACCACATTTTGTCTATTGGTTGTTGCGTAACAAATATCTTCTTTAATAGGACCTTTTATGTTCGGTATTTTGGTTTTAATTTCTTTGATTATTTCAGCAGTGTCATCTACTGATAGAGTTGTCTGTGTGATGTATGCAAATTTTTGCTCGTTGTTGGGTAGGACGATATTATAAACGTCTTTCTTAGTTTGAATTAGGTCTATACTGCCATCATCTAACTGACCCATGGTACCAATTACTTCTGGGTGGTTCTCGTGACCAATGAGATAGATATGGTAGCCCTGCTTATTAAGCATTTCAGCTTCTCTGTGAACTTTGGATACTAGTGGACAGGTAGCGTCGATAAAAGTGAGGTTTTGTAACTGAGCGTTTTTAACAACCTCTTTAGAGACACCATGGGCTGAAAAAATCACAGGTCTTGTTTTGTCTTTAATCTCATCTAGCTCTCCAACAAAAATAGTTCCAATTTTTTCTAGCTCTTTTACTACATGTTTATTGTGGACAATTTCATGACGCACATAAACAGGGGTTCCAAATTTTTTTATACTTTTCTTTACAATCTCAACTGCACGATCCACTCCAGCACAGAATCCTCTTGGGCTAGCCAATAAAATAGTTAAAGGATTGTTTGATTTATTTGTATTTTCCATAAATATATTCAAGTATTATGTGTGGCAATGTGAGAGCAGCCAAGCCAATAAAAATTATTTTTAATATTGATTTATCAACTGAAAACTCTTTGCTTAAATAAAATAACATTATTAAAGACATTGCAAAAGTAATAATTGTTAGTGGGGCAGCTTTTTTGGCAAACGACTTTATCCCCGCATAGACATTACTGCCATTCAGCTCTACTGCTAATGATAAAATGTGTTTAGTGGAGTGCATAAAGCAAAAATACATTGTAAAAGCTAATATTAGAGGTAAATATTTAAAAACAATCACTATAGAAAAAACCTCAAAACTTATAATAAAAAAATCTTTAAGATTAATATTTTTTATAATCCAAAATAGTAAAGTCAGAAAAAAAATTAACACTAGGTTAAAATAAAAAATATAAGCGTAAATAGTAGTTTCTAGATTTATCCATTGTTCTCCTAATAATAAAATATTAATAAAATTGACCGTCTCTACATTGTTCAAATACAAAGGGGCTGAAATAATAATTAGGCCACGAAGAAAATAAAGAGGAGTCTCTAAAATAAAATTTTGACTAAAAAACATTTCTAAATCTTCGTACCCAAAATGAAATGAGGCTACTAAAAAAAATATACATAGGCTTATTAGGGGCGAATATATCCATACCAACAAAACAAATGCAGAGGTAAGTAGGTAAGTCACATAAAATACAAAAGACCAATACCTTGGAAAATACTTTTTAAAGATGAGTTCCCCCTTGTGATTATCTAAAGAGCCATGCGAAATACCTACTGTAGCAATGATAAAAAAACAGAAGAATAAATATTGTTGTTCTATTAAAAAATTTTGATGGTGCAAGCCAATAAAGCATGTACTTAAAAATAAATAAAAAAATAACTGAATCATGTATATTTTTTTATACGGGCTATTTTGTGTAGAAAACTTGCTCATTATTATTTAATAATTTTTTTATATATATTTAGTATTAAGGTTTTTATAAATATTAATTTTGGCATTGAAAGAATTACTTTCAGGTCTTGAATCCAATTGCTTCGGTCTGATAAGAAACTAATAGTAGTAATGCTATCGCTATTTTTAAATAAGTTAAAAAAAATAATTGGCATACTTTTATGCTCATACTCCATAACTGATAAAAAAATTTCATCTAGAAAATCATATTTTTTATGCCTTATATTTGGAACTGTTAACTTACGATCTAATTTAAGGTTACTCGCCAATTGTTCGCTGAAGCTTTGAATGGCCTGAAATGTGTACCCAGTGCTAGCTCTAGTAAGTCCACCAGCTGACCCTATTTTGATATAATCTTTTGATGAACTGCTTTCTTTGTTATTTTTCGTTAGGTTTAGAGGAATAGCTCCGTACTCAGAGTAAGTAATATTTCCTTTGATATTTTTCTCTCTTAAATAATGATCAATCTCATTTTGGTACTCACTTTGTTTTTTTATTGTTTTAGAATACCAGGTTGTTTCAATAAGAGCTTTATTCTTTGAAAATGGCAGTGTGTAAAAAAAATGCAAACCTCCATCTTGGGGACAATCAAAATTCATTAAATCTACGATATTTTCATTAAAACAATCGCTATCTGTTTCTACTTCGCATCCCAAAAAGTGCTGATACATAGTTGGAGTTTGATAACTTAAATCAATAAGGCTATCGTAAATAACCTTGCCAATATAACCTCCTTTGTTTGTGCGGATAACATGACTCTCAATAGTTTGAATGTCACAATTCATAATTGTTGTAATGTTATTATTGTTTCTGAGCTGCTCAGTTACAAAGTCATAAAATTTTTTTGAATCAATAGTTCTATAGGGACTTTGAGGGCAGGTAATATTTATTGTTTTTTGATTAAGCGTAATAGAAAAGCTATCCCAACTTCCAATCACACAACTTGGAAATTTATTATTTTCAAAGTCCCAGTAAGACCAGCTTTTGTCCCTAGAGTATTCTTTCCTTTTTTCTAGAATACATAATGTTTTATTTTCTAGACAGCCCTGTTTGTTTAGCTCGTAGGCCAAAGTTAGTCCTGACAAGCCACCTCCTAATATAATGTAATCAAATTCTTTCATATAAATTAATTTTTTTTTTGATAATTGAGTAAAGATTAGAATTTTTCTGCCTTTTTGTTTTTGTACAAAGTATTTGAACAAAATCTATAAGCGAGAAAAAAGTTTGAAAACATTTTTTTATTTTTGATACATAAATCTTACCAGCTTTGTTATAATTGTGAATATTTTTTTCTTTCAAGATTTCATATCCTATTTGCCTATAAATCCTTCTTGCCACTAAAATAGAAAAACGAAAACCTATTGGAATATTTCGAATTGAGTATAATGAATAGAGATAAAATTTATCTGCCATTTGAATATTTTTTTTAATCGAATTGAAGTCATGGTTAATATAAAATCTTTTATTTTTTTTATCTTCAATCACATCTCTTGCAATATTGGTTAGTTGCATTGCTACGCCCAAATTAATAGCTCCTATTAGTGAATATTTCTCTTTTACTTTTAGAATTTTTGCCATCATCAACCCTACAGTTCCAGCAACCCTATAAGAATATAAAAGTAAATTATTCTTACCTGTTACTCGAACTGTTTTTTTTAAATCACTTTCTATTCCATCAAAAAGATCTAAAATAATTTTTTTAGAAATATTTTCTTTTTCAATGAGTCTCCATATATTTTTAATAACGGGTAAAGAGCTATTTTTTTTTTAAATTTTGTTTTAAAAATTTTGAATTGTTTTTTTTTAAAGGACAACTCCTTTTTTTGATCAGCAATATCATCTAGTGTTCTACAAAAATCATATAAGTGAGAACATTTTTTTAAAGCATCCTTAGGCAGAAAAAGTCCAGCCCAGTAGAAGGTTTTTGCGTGCTTAGATAGTAAACTATCTTTTCTCATGATTATAAAAGCTCATCTAGTACTTTTGCAGAAGACAACACTCCAGGCATACCAGCCCCAGGATGAGTTCCCGCTCCTACAAAATAAAGATTCTCAAAAATTTCTGATTGGTTATGAAAACGAAAATACGCAGATTGAGTAAATTTTGGTTGGATAGAAAAACCAGATCCGTGCAATGTCGATAGTTCTTTCTCAAAGTAATCAGGAGTTAGGTAAAAATCATTTACTATATTTTCCCTTAAGCCAGGTAAGGTAGTCTTCTCCATATTATCAATGACAAGATCTCTAAATCGGTCTCCTTCTTTAGACCAGTCAATTCCAGATAAATTATTTGGTACTGGGACTAGCACATAAAATGCATCGTGGTCTTTTGGGGCCATAGATGGATCAGTCGCTGAAGGTCTATGCAAATAATAACTGATATCATCTGATAGTGTTTTTTCTTCAAAAATCTTATTTAGATGTTCTTCGTATGATTTTCCAAATGAAATCGTATGATGAGCAACTGTCTCATATTTTTTTTTAGACCCAAAATAATAAACAAACAAACCCATAGAATAATTCATACGCTTAACTTTTTGATTAAATAAAAAACCAAATTTTTTCTTTGTTTTAATTAAATTTTTATAAACGTTAGGAGGGTCTGAATTGCAAATTACATAGTCAGAATTAATTATGGATCCATTTTTTAATTTTACGCCTGTAATTTTTGAATGTTCACTTAGAAACTCAATAACTTCTGCATCTTTTATAATCTGGACACCTTCTTCTTTCATTAATTTTTCAAGAGCCTTCACTACATTCCCAGTTCCTCCCATAGCATAGTGAATGCCCCATTTTTTTTCTAGGAATAGAATTAAAGCGTAAATTGAAGTTGTGGAAAATGGATTGCCACCAACCAACAGCGGGTGCATACTAAACACTCTTCTTAGTTTTTCATTTGAGATATAATTGCACACTAAGCTATATACAGATTGATAACTCTTCAGTTTGAATAAAGCAGGTATTTGCCTTATCATGAAAAGAATACTATGGAATGGTTTTGCTGCAAGGTCAGTAAAGCCTTTATCAAAAATTTTTTCAGTAAATTTAACTAGCTTTGTGTACCCTAAAAAATCTTTGTTAGAAAATTTTTTAATTTCCGATTCCATTTTATTTGGACTACCCGAGTAATCAAAAGTTGAACCATCTTCAAAAACAAACCGATACCACAAATCCAAAGGAACAATTTTTACATAGTTAGCAATGTCTTTGTTAAATAAGGAAAATAGTTCCTCAAATAGATAGGGCGCTGTTATAACAGTTGGTCCAGCATCGTAAATAAAATCGCCCTTTTTAAACACTCTAGCTCGACCACCTAGATCGGGATGTTTTTCAAGCAAGGTTACTTCGTATCCTTTAGAGCGCATTCTGAGTGCAGCAGCCATTCCTCCGAATCCAGAACCTATAACAATTAATTTTTTCTTCATTTTTTTCTCAATTTAAAGTAAATACTTTTACTATGAATCAAGTAAAAACAACAAAAAATTATCCGGAAAAAGTATCTTTAGAAAAAGACAAAAAATATTTCTGGTGTACCTGCGGTCTTTCCGGGAACCAACCATTTTGTGATGGAGCGCATAAGTCTTCCAACGAATTTAAACCCCATCATTTTGAAGTCAAGGAAACAAAAGAGTATTATTTATGTAATTGCAAAAAAACTAAAAATTCACCTTTTTGCGACGGATCTCACAATTAAGTCGTTAAATATCTTTTTTTAAACTTTCTAAATTTTCCTGAATGCTTGTGTAGTTTATGGAGTCTATTTTTTCCTTATCGATAGTTTGAGTGATAATTTTTTTAGCACTCTCTACAGCTATTATAGTAGCTATTTTTTTCATTTCTTTAATTGCCCCATTTTTTGCTTGATTAACTTTTTCATTAATATTTTTTTCTTTTAAAGCCATCATAGAATTCATTTTTTCTTTCATTGTAGAGCTCTCACTCTCATTAATCTTTGATGCCCTTTGTAAAATTTCTTCACATTCTTTTTTTGATTCGTCTAATTGCTTTTGGTACTTTCCAAGAAGATGATTGCTTTCTTTTTTTAAATTTTCGGCATCTTCTAATTTATTTTTGATTTCTTTAATTTTGCCTTCGAGGACATTGTTGATAATTCCCGGTACTTTTTTATAAACTAACAAAAGTACAAATAAACAAAAAGATATACCTACCCAAAATGTTGAATCCATTAGTTTAAGCCTTTCAAGTATTTTTTAGATACCTCTTCTACTATGCTACTTGCGCTAGCATTGTTGGTATCAATTTTAGAAACTGTTTTAACCAATTCTTTTGCGATTTCTGTTGAAATACTACCCATCTTACTGGCAGCACTCTTTTTAAAGTCCTCAATTTCTTTACTCACTTGCTTCATTTTTTCTTCTAATTTTTTATCAATTTCTTTTTTTTTATTTTCAAAATTGTTTTGTAAATTTTGTTTATTGACATTAATTAAGTTTTGAGCTTCTCTTTTGGAATTAGATATGAGGCTTAGGTATTCTTGGTATTTTTTTTCTGCCTGATCTTTTATAGAATTTGCTTCATCAATGTTGTCACTTACATGATCATTTCTTTGTTCAATGCTATCAGATAGTCTTGGAAAAACTATTTTTTCTACAATCAAATACAAAAAACCAAAAGTTATAAGTAGCCAAAAAACTTGCGGAAACCAAGTTGTAGGATCCAATTGAGGCATTCCCACTTTCTCTGCTGCTTGTGCAGCAGAGGTAAAAAAAATAGATAATGATAATAAAAATTTAACCATTTTCTAAAATTAAAAAGCGAAAAGTATAATTAATGCAACAACCAAACCAAATAGGCCAGTTGCTTCAGCAAGTGCAAATCCCAACAATAAATTAGGGAATTGTTTTTGTGCTGCAGATGGGTTTCTCATTGCTGCAGATAGATAGCTACCAAAAATATTTCCGATACCCAATCCAGCTCCCGCCAATGCTATGCAGGCTATTCCTGCCCCGATCATTTTTGCTGCTTCTACTTCCATTGTTTCCTCCTTTGTTAATGATGTAAATTGAGTGCATCATTTAAATAAATGCACGTTAATATTGCAAAAACATAAGCTTGAATAAACGCAACTAGTAATTCCAAGCCAGTCAAAGCAACCGCAAAACCTAGTGGCAACCAGCCACCAAGAATACCTAAGCTAACAACAAACCCTCCAAACACTTTAAGCATGGTATGGCCTGCCATCATATTTGCAAACAATCGAACGGATAAACTCACTGGTCTACTTAGATACGAAATCACTTCGATCACTATAATCAGTGGTAGTAAAAAAATAGGAACTCCAGAAGGTACAAAAAGTTTCAAGTAGGAAATCCCATGTTTTGCAAATCCAACTACTGTCACTCCTATGAAAATAAAAAAAGCTAAAGCAAAAGTTACTATAATGTGACTTGTTACAGTAAAAGAGTAGGGTAGCATTCCTAGCAAATTTGCAACCAAAACAAATAAAAACAAACTTAAAATGAAAGGAAAGTATGGTCTGGCATCTTTTCCAGCGGTTTCGCTTATCATTTTGGAAACAAACTCAAATGCTATCTCTGCAATAAGCTGCATTTTATTTGGTACCAAGGATTTTTTTTGAGTAGCCACGATGAAAAACAGAGATATTACTGTTACGGTGAGGACCATAAATAGGCTTGAATTAGTAAAAGAAAGATCAAAGCTTCCTATTTGAATTTTGGGACCAATTGAATAAACTTCAAATTGGCTCATTGGGTTTGCGGCCATAAATATAAAAAATTTACTCTTTATTAATCATTTTAGAAGTTCGTACAACATTTAAAATTCCAGTAACTGCACCTAGAAAAAAAAGAAAAATTAAGAAAAATGGCTCTGTTTCTAGCCATTTGTCCAAGTAATAACCAATCAAACTTGCGACAAAAACAGCAGCAACCATTTCACTACTTAATTTCATTGCCATACCAAGAGAAGAGTTGGAGGATGGCTCAGATTCAACTTTTCTTGTTTTTTCGCTCAAGTCTTTAATTTTTGAATCTAACTCTTTGATGTCTTTCATCTTAAAAGCCATTGAATGGCCTAAGCTACCATTCCTTCTGCTTTTTCAAGATCCACAGCTACTAATTGGCTTACGCCTCTTTCAGCCATAGTAACACCGTACAATCTATTCATCCTAGACATTGTAAGAGCGTGGTGAGTGATTACTACAAACTTTGTATCAGTAACACTTGATAGCTCATCTAGAAGAGAACAGAATCTAGTTACGTTTGCATCATCCAATGGAGCATCTACCTCATCTAAAATACAAATTGGAGAAGGGTTAATTAAAAAAACAGCAAATATTAAAGCCATTGCAGTAAGTGCTTGCTCACCTCCAGAAAGCAAGGTGATAGACTGTAGTTTTTTACCAGGAGGGCTCACAAGCAATTCCAACCCAGCTTCTAAAGGATCGTCAGATTCTATCAATTCTAATCTTGCATTTCCTCCGGCAAAAAGCTTTGTATACACATCATTAAATTTTCTACTTACTTTTTCAAAAGCATCTAACAATCTTTCTCTTCCTTTTTCATTTAAGTCATTAATAGAGCTTTTGAGTTTTTGAATACCTTGAACTAAATCTTTTCGGTCGTTCATCATTCTATCTATTTGATCTTGTAGTTCTTGTGTCTCATTGTCAGCTCTTAGATTAACAGCACCCATCCTTTCTCTTCGATCTTTTAACTTTTGAATTTGATTCTCAATTTCGCTAGTTTTGACTTTCTCATCGACATCAATCTCCGCAAAAGTAGACAGTTCTGCAATTGGGTGTTTAAAATCAGTTAAAGATTTTAGCTCTATTTCTTTTTTCTTTTCCTTAAGCCCCTCAATAATTGTTTGAGCTCTAACTTTTCTTTCCGTAATTCCTAGGACAGTAGTATTGATATCATATAACTTTTGATTAATAGATTGAACAGAATCTTCTTTAGAAATCAGCTTTTCATTTATTTGTAGAACATCTTCTTCAATGTTTTTAATATTCTGAACGTAGGTACCTTTTTTTTCAGCAATACTTCCTGGCTTTGCCTCTTCCTGACTTAAGGCATTTTCATTTTCTTTAAATCGTTCATTTAATTCTAAAAATTTTTTTTCAGAGTTTTCTTTTAGGTCAATCCAGTTTTTTATTTCACTTTCAATAATGCTTAGTCGTTCTTTTCTTTTTGTTACCTCTTGCTTAATAGATTCGTATTTACTTAATCTAGAAGCATACTTTTCCTGCAGCTCAGAAATAGTTTTTATTTTTTCAATAAATTCATTTTTAAGAGCATTTGTTGTGTCTGAATTTAAGTTAGCTTGTGGAGCTGCTGCCTCAAGATCAAAATTAATTTTATCTGCCAAATCTTCCATTTTTATAAATTCATTTTGAATTTCATCAATACGATTTTTTATCGCCCCAGAATCTAACTCGTCATTTTCTCCTGATAGCTTTTTCAATCTTAGGGCCACCTCTTTAATGGAAGAGGAAAGTTGATCTGTTTTGTTTTTAATAAGGTTAAAATCAAACCCACCAATTTGGGAAAAAATTTTATCTGACAGCTTGTTTAAAAGATCTTGCTCTTGGTTAAGTTCTTTTAAAGATTCTTGATAGGAGTTATTTGCTTTTTCCTCTATTTCAGAAGAATTTTGATTTATCTCCAAGATGTCATTTTTCTCAGCCGACAATCTTTTTTCATTAGAGGTCGCGTCATTTACAATTTGTTTTTCTCTATCAATATCAATATTAATCTGCTTAATTTCTTTCTTAATTTTCTCTATTTCATTTTTAGCCCTATTTTCCTCTTCACTAATTTGTTCAAACTCTAAATTTAGTCTTTGAAGTTTTGAATTAAGTTCAGCATTTTCATCTCGCAGAGGCTTAATTTCTTTACCCTCTTCTTTAAGGGCATTTTCATTAAAGTTTTTATCAATATTAACAGCACTGATTTCATCTTCTACTTCACTAAGCTCTTCTTGTGCTCCAAGAATTGAACCCTCAATTTCTTGAGACTGAAAGTAAACTAATTTTGCTTCCAGACTTCGAATATTATTGGACATATCCTTATATTTGGTAGCCTCCTCAGCTTGTTTTAATAAGTTCTTAAGCTGGTTTTCAATTTGCTTCATAATGTCATCAGCTTTTTTTAAATTATTTTCTGCTGCAGTAAGCCTAAGCTCTGCTTCATGCCTTCTGACATGCAGACCGCCGATTCCAGCAGCTTCCTCTAAAATTGCTCTTCGATCTGTTGGCTTTGCTGTAACCAAGGAGCCAACTCTTCCTTGACTAACCATGGAAGGAGAGTGGGGCCCTGTTGAAAGATCTGCAAAAAGAATTTGCACGTCTTTTGCCCTAACCTCTCTTCCGTTCAAAAAATATTTTGAACCCTTGTCTTTTTCTATTTTTCTCCTAACCTCAATTTCGGGCATATCTTTAAATTGAGGAAGTCTATTGTCATTTTCTAGTTTTAAAGCTACTTCACTCAAGTTTTTAGATGGCCTAGAAGTAGTTCCAGAGAAGATGACATCTTCCATGCCAGAACCCCGCAAACTTTTTGCGGAAGTTTCTCCCATGCACCACCTTAAAGCCTCAACTATATTTGATTTTCCACAACCATTTGGTCCTACTATTCCGGTTAGACCATCCTCAAAGTAAAAAGAAGTTTTATCCGCAAAAGACTTAAAACCTACCACCTCGAGCTGTTTAAATTTCATCTTTTTATTTTATTTTATTTATATATTTGGAAATATCTTTAACAGAGAAATTTCCAGTGTATTTTTTATTATTAATTATAATAGTTGGAGTTGAATCAATGTCGTGAAGATTTTTTGCTTCAATTCGACTTTTTAAAACCATTTCCTCATTATCTTTATTGGCCAAACAAGAATCAAATTGCTTGTCGTCAATTCCAAAACTAGAAGCAATTTTTTTTATTTTCAGATTAACTTCATCGATGTTATTACCGCGCATCCATTCTGATTGCTTAGAATAAATATCATCATGAAATTTAAGCACGCTATCAGTTGCAATGCATTTTGATATTTTGGCGGCATTTAAAGCAGCAATATCTAGTGGAAAATCTTTCAAAATAACTTTGGCTTTTCCATTCTTAGTAAAATTATCAATGATACCCGGAAGAACCTCTAAATGTACTTTTGCACAATGCGGGCATGTCATTGATGCAAATATTTCAATTGTTATATTCGCATTTCTTTCCCCAATTACATGACCCGAATCTTGTTTCGCTAATACGGGATTTGAAAAGGCAAACAAAACCAATGCAATTTTGAGTAATTTATTTATCATTTTTAAAAAATTCATTAAACGCATTTTGAAGTTTTTCATTTTTTATTAATTTTATTTTTTTTGACAATTCTTCATTTAAGATAGGGGCTTTGTTTACAGTATCATTTTTTGCTTTACTAACCTTAAAAGAGTTAATAATTACCTTGTTAATAAAGCTATAGCCAAAATATGAATTAGTTTTTTCAACAATATAGTCTCTAGAATAGTCAATTTCGATAATATGCTCTTTTGGAACGTTTAAAAATAAGACCTTTTCATTGTTTATAGAACTTTGCTTTAATTTATCAGGCTTGCAAAGCAGGGCTATTTCATTGCCAACAATGGTATTCCATTTTGACTTAAGATCATCAAAAGAATTTTGGTGAGAAGAAATTAATTTACGAACATCTTTTGGAAGAAGCGATTTGATTGGCTTTAATCCTTGATATACTTTGTATTGATTAAATTTATTCATGAATGGATATGGGCCAAACAATATCAAAAAAAATTATCACTTGGTATAAAAAACACCAAAGAAGCCTACCTTGGAGAAGCTATACTAGCAGTTCAGATAGGGATTATAAGGTGTTGTTGAGCGAGTTTATGCTTCAACAAACCAAAGTATCCACAGTCGTACCCTATTTTAATAAGTTCTATAAAAAATTTAGAACTATTAGGGCTCTTTCAAAATCTCGTATTACGAGTGTGCTGAAGTTATGGGAGGGCCTTGGTTATTATCGTAGAGCGAGAAATTTACACCAAACTGCAAAATTAGTGCTCCAAAAACATAATGGCAAGCTGCCAGATTCTTTTTTAGATCTAAAGAATTTGCCAGGGATAGGGGATTACACAGCGTCCGCTATTCTTTCAATAGCAAAAGACCAACCTTTTATTGGAATAGATGGGAATGTAAAAAGGGTTATTTCTAGAGTTTTTAATTTGAAGCACAATAAAAAATTGCTTCTTAGTATTGAAAAAAAATTAAACTCAATGAAGGTAAAAAAGGGTTCTAGTGAATTAATGCAAGGAATTATGGAGTTGGGCGCATTATTGTGTCTTCCTATAAGACCAGGTTGCACAAAATGTCCAATTAAATCACATTGCATATCTTTTAAAAAAAATACATTTAAGGATCGGGCTAAAAAAAAATCTTATCAAATAAAATATTTTAATGCTTTTTTTATTACCAAAAACAACAAAATTTTATTTTCATTCAATAAAAAATTTAATTTTCTTCAAGGACTTGTGAACTTACCCTTGGTGGAAGTTGCTACCAACAAGCATAATGTTACTATAAATAAAGTTTTTAAAAAAGCCCTGATCGGCTCATCATCGGTACCTTTGGTGAAGTATAAAATGTCTAATTTTTTAATGCATATAAAAGTTATTTCATTGAGTAATGTTATTTTTAATAAAACAAAGTATTTTTGGTTGGGGCAGAAAGATATTAAAAAATTTACTATTTCCACTTTAGCTAAAAAACTTTTACAAGTATCTAGCAATCATGAAAAATAAAATTACAATTGGAATTATTGGTGGAGGAATTGGAGGATTAGTTTTTGCTAACTTTTTAAAAGATAGCAGTAAATTTAAAATAAAAATTTTCGAAAAAAAAGAATTCATCATCAGGCCTGTAACAGGCATTCAGATTTCTAATAATGCAAGAAGAATTTTGAATAAAATTAACTTCAACCAGATAGATGCAGGGCAGTTCAGCGAAGTGCACAAAGTAAATATTTTTCAGTATGAAAACAAAAACAAAATTGCTGAACTAAATATAAACTATTTTAACAACGATAAAGAAGAATATGTTTCCCTGGATAGAAACTATCTAATTACTTTTTTATTAAGTGAGTTGAAGGAAAAAATAGAAGTATGTTATGAAGAGGTTATTTCAATACAAAACAATACAATTCATTGTGCAAATAAATTAGATGAAAAGTTTGATGTTATCATAGTTGCGGATGGTATTTTTTCAAAATTTGGAAATAAGGTATGGGAGAGCTCATTAAAAAAAATAAATGCACTAGCTTATCGTGGCGTTATTAAGGGGTACGACTCAGGCAGAACTACAAATGTTGATCTTTTTTTAGGAAACAATAAGCATTTTGTTTTTTATCCTATTAACAAAAGTGGTGATTTTAGTTTTACTTCAATATTTGCAAGTAATTCCAATTCTTTATCTGCTGATTACAGCTCCGCTTCTAGTTCGGAAGAGCTTTTGAGCATCTCTAACAATGCAAATGACGAAATAAAGAAAATAATTTCTTCTGCAAGTAATGTTTATAAATGGCCCATTTACCATCGTCCAACCATTAACTTCGGACAAGACCAGGTTTTTATAATAGGGGATGCCTCTCATGCTATGCCTCCCTTTCAAGCGCAGGGTGCAGCCCAAGCTATAGAAGACTCTTTTTGCCTTGCTCAAATGTTTGAAAAAAACATTTTAAACATTAGCCATTTTAAATCTATTAGAGCTAGCAGGGTAGAAATGATTTCATCCAAATCCTACAGAAATTTATTTATTTATCACTTAAGCAATTCTTTTTTAAAGACAGTGAGAAATATTTTAATTAAAATTATTTGCAAGTACCCAATGTTAAGTAAATTTTATTTTGGAAAAATTTATAATTACAAATTTAAAAATTAGCTTTTGATCTAATTTTCTGTCTCAATAAATCGATTGGTTGAAGCTTTCCTTCAATATTAAAATGCCAGTAAGACCAGCCGTTACATGATGGTGCGCCTTCCAATTCTGCCCCCACTTTATGAATGGAACCAGTAATATTTTTACAGCCGATGCTTCCATCGGCCATAACTTTTGCTGTGTATTTTTTTTGTTATCATAGAGACTAATACCAGGTTCTATAATTCCACTTTCAACTAGCATTCCAAAAGGAATTCTTTTTTCGTTCCGCTTTTTTTGAATTGTTTTTAGGTACTCATCTTCTATAGGTCTAATTTTATCAATTCTTTTTTTAGCTACTTCAATGTATTTTTTTTCTTTTTCTATTCCTAAAAAATTTCTTCCCAATTTCTTCGCTACAGCGCCTGTAGTTCCAGTGCCAAAAAAAGGATCTAAAATTAAATCATCTTTATTTGTTGTGGAGAGTATTACACGGTAGAGCAATGCTTCAGGTTTTTGAGTACTATGTGCTTTAGTTCCGTTTTTTTTACACCTTTCATTTCCACTGCATATAGCCAATTCCCAATCAGAACGAAGTTGCTTATCGTCATTAAAACATTTTAAAGAATTGTAATTAAAAGTATATTTTGACTTTTGTTCTTTTGCTGCCCAAATTAATGTTTCATGGGCATTAGTAAAACGTGTTCCTTTAAAATTTGGCATTGGGTTTCTTTTATTCCAAACTACATCATTTAAAATCCAAAAGTTTAAATCCTGAATTTCTTTCCCCACCCTAAAAATATTATGATAACTTCCTATGACCCAGATAGTTCCATTTTTTTTTAATACTCTTCTGCATTCTCTTAGCCACTGATTGGTAAATAGGTCGTAAGCTTTGAAGGATGAAAACTGATCCCATTGATCGTCCACAGCATCTACTTTGCTGTTATCAGGTCTTTCAAGGCTTTTATCTAACTGGAGATTGTACGGAGGGTCTGCAAAAACTAAATCAAAAGTTTCATCTGGAATTTTTTTGAGGATTTCAATAGAATTTCCTTGAAGAATCTTGTTTTTGTATGGATTTTTAGAGTTTTTCATATTCAACTATAAGTAGAATAGACTCCAAAGTCCAAATAAAGTCAATTTGCTAATGGGTACAATTAGTGTCTTTTTTATTTATTTAACAACATCTTGTGGACAGGTGCAAAATTTTTTCTATGAAGTGGTGTAAGACCAAATTTTTTCATGGCCCCCATGTGTTCTGAAGTTCCGTATCCTGAGTTTTTTTCCCATCCATACCCTTTGTATTTTTTTGCAAGAATGCACATATAGTTATCTCTGAGCACTTTTGCCAAAATTGATGCTGCTGCAATAGATGGAAATTGCTCATCTCCTTTTACAAATGTTAGAATTTTTTTATTTTTCTTATCAAAGCTATGAATACCATCTACCAATATAGTTGATTTCAATGTACCCAAACTAGTCACAGCTCTTTTCATTGCCGTTAAAGATGCTTGTAAAATGTTATATTTTTCAATTTCTTCAACACTAGAAAACCCTATCGCAAATTTTGAATGATTTATTATTTTAAAAAATACATTATTTCTTTTTTTCTTTGAAATTTTTTTTGAATCGTTAATTTCTTTTAAGCAAATATCTGGGTTAAGTATTACAGCTGCGGCAACCACAGGACCAGCCAATGGACCTCTCCCAACTTCATCTACTCCTATAATATTGTTAGAAATTTGAAGCTCTCTTTTAAAATTAAGCATTATTTAATTTTTTTTGAAGCTTCTGCAAATCTTCCCAGGATTTTTTCTTTTGACTTGGTTGTTTAAGTAAAAAAGTAGGATGAAACGAAGGAATGATGTTAATAGAATTATTTGCAGCAGAGTAAGAAAGCCACTGGCCACGATTTTTTGCAATAGAATACTCTTCTCCAAATAAAGTTTGTAGAGCGAATGAGCCAAGCAACAATATCGTTCCAGGGTTAATGGTAGAAATATGCTCATGTACAATTTTTCTCAAAAGAGAATTATATTTTTTTATATTTTTACCTTCTTCTTTTGTTAAGTAAAAAGGAATGATATTTGCTAAATATACTTGACTGGAATCAATAGAAATTGCACCTAACATTTTTGTAAGAAGTTCTCCAGAATCGTCAGAAAATAATTCATTATTATCTATATCTTTCTGGCTAGGCATGTCCCCCAAAACCATGATTTTAGATTTGTAATTTTTATTTGATAAAATAATTTTTTTATTAGTTCCAGTAACTTTATTAGAAAGCTTTTTATTTTTGAGTAGAAGGCTTTCAATTACCTCCTCTTTTGATAGGTTTTGATTGGTTGTATTTTTTTTATAAATTATACTGTCATACAGTCCTGTTGAGTGGTAATATTCTTTAACACTTTCGTTAGAGTAGTTTTTTGAATTTTTGGTAGACATGACTTATAGATTAAATAATTTATTCATATTTTTAATAATTTGTATTGTATTTAACCCTACTTCTCTTAATGCATCAATATATTCTGCTACAAGTGGGTATATAACGAATGATAAAATTTCGTCCTACTTAAAAGGATCGATAATGCTAAATAGTGACAAATTTAGCGAGGCTAATAAACACTTTTCTAAAGCTCAATCACTTTCTGCAGTGCATGCAGACTATAATTCACAATACATCTTTTCTCTGGTTGCTGATGGAAAAATAGACAGCGCCAATAAATTGATTGCTAGACTCGATCCTTCTCAAAAAGAAACTTTTTTATTTCAATTTATAGAAGGTGTTCATTTAATTAATAATAGAAATTATTTTCTCGCTAAAAAAAAATTTAAATCAATTAAAACAAATAATGTTTTATTTAAAGAGCTGAAGAACTATGTCCAGTTATGGCTTAATGTGTCACTATCCAATGAAACTGATCAAGAAAAAAAAATTAATAGTTTTGAGACATCATTTCCAAATATAAAGCTAATTCAAAGCTTACTTCTGTATGGGCATGTTCAAAACAATGACTTGTATTTAAAAGCAAGTAAAGAAATTCTAAGCAAAAACCAGTTAGGCCGTTATCATTTTTTTCATGTCATTTATCTTGTAGAAAAAAATAAAATTGATGAAGCTAAGCGAGTAATTGAAAATCAATTAAAAATTAATCCCAATAATTTATTAACCAAGCAGAGTTATATGGCCTTAACAGACAACAATTTGTCTTTTTTCAAAGGTTTTTATGAATCGGTAAATATTAACCATGGAATTTCTGAACTTTTGTATTTATTTTCAAATTTATTTCAACAGCAGGATCGAACAAACCTGTCTAAATTATTTTTTTCTTTATCTAATTATTTAAACCCATCTTTTATTTCAAACAAATTGTTAATTTTTGAAAATCAGCTTATTTCAAAGCAGAGCTTAGGCTTTGATGAAAAGCTTTCTCAAAGCATTTCTAATTTGGGTGGAGAATTTTATTGGTATGTAAATTTTAATAAATTATCCTTTGATAAGAACAATTTGACAGAAAAAAATGAGCCTGTACTTAAAAATTTAATAAAATACTTGTCTGAAAATAAGTACTTTCATTTTTCTAAGTTAATGAATATGGGAGACTACTACCGATCAATCAAGGATTATAACCAAGCCATTAGTTATTACGATCAAGCAGAAAAGTATGCAAGTCAAAAAGATTTGGATTGGAGGTTTTATTACTCAAGAGGTATTTGCAAGGAACGCTTGAAGCAATGGTCTCTTGCAGATAAGGATTTTATCTTAGCTTTAAAGCAGTCACCAAAAGAATATCGTGTAATGAATTATATGGCATACAGCTGGCTGGAAAGAGGTATTTATTATAACAAGGCGCTTCAACTATTAGAAGAAGCTGTTGATGTAAGTAAATGGGAGCATGGATATGTAATAGACTCTTTGGGTTGGGCTCATTATTTACTAAATAATTTTGAAAAAGCAGAGTCGTTATTGGAATTGGCTTATACGAAAGCCCCCAATGAAGCCGAAGTTTATGATCATTATGGAGATGTACTCTGGAAGAATAATAAAAAAATACAAGCAAAGTATGTCTGGAGCAATGCCCTTAAATTGCAGTCTCTTGAAAAAGACAGAAAGGTTAAAATAAAAGAAAAAATATTAAATGGCATTAATTAAAAAAACCACACTAAAATCTCCTGCTAAAATAAATCTTCATCTCAGAGTTCTTAAAAAAGTGCCAAATAAATACCATTTAATTGAAAGCCTTATTTCATTGATTGGTCTATATGACGAAATTACTATTAACGAAACCTTGGCTAAAAAAACAAAAATAACTTTTTTGGGAAAATTTTCTAAAACAATAACTTCACATGATAATTCAATAGTTACCGCCTTATCATCATTGCAAAATATTAATGAAAAAATAAGAAATAAAAATTTTATTATTAAGGTGAAAAAAAATATTCCCGTAGGATCTGGACTGGGCGGGGGGTCGTCCAATGCTGTTACTGTACTATTATTTCTGATAAAAAAATTTAATTTAAATGTTAAAAAAAAAAATTTATTAGAAATTCTAAATAAAATAGGATTCGATTCTAGTATATTTTTAAATAAATATCCTAAATTTATTTCACATTATGGTGAGAGAATAAATATTTTTAAACACAAATTTAGGTTGAACGTTTTATTGATCTATCCAAATAAACCTAATTTTACAAAAATTATTTATCAAAAAAATAAATCATTTAGCAAAACATTTAGTATTAAAAAAACTCAACAAACAATTAAAAAAAATATTCATGAATATTTTCATACTGCAAACAATGATCTTGTGCATACTGCCAAAAAAATTAATCCTAGAATAGGATATATAATTGAATATTTAAAAAAACAAAAAATATGTGATTTTGTGCAAATGACAGGTAGCGGGTCTTGTTGTTTTGCTATTTTCAAGAGTAAAAAAACCCTTTTAAAATGTGAAAAATTGGTTAAAACCCATTACAGAAGTTATTGGACAGCAAAGACGAAAACAATTACATAACTAGATATATTGGGGCTTAGCCAAGCGGTAAGGCAGCGGTTTTTGATACCGCCATCCCAGGTTCGATCCCTGGAGCCCCAGCCATTTTGTATGCTAAATATTATAAGCAACATTCCAGAAGCAGTTAAAATTTACAAACTCCTAAATCCATTGGGTAGCGAAGAAAATACTCCCACAAAGTTTGTCGGTGGATGTGTGCGCGATTTAATTTTAGGTCATAAAATAAAAGACATAGACTTAGCAACCAGTTTCCCACCTCAAAAAATTGTTAAGATATTAGAAAATGAAAACATTAAAATTAATATTAAAGCAATTAATTTTGGAGTTGTAACTGCCTATATTAATAATTATTTATTTGAAATTACGACTCTTAGAAAAGATTTCTTGCAGGATGGAAGATATGCTAAAATAGAATTTACCAAAGATTGGAAGCTGGATTCTCAACGAAGAGATTTCACAATAAATGCTATTTATTGTGAATTAAATACAAAAAGCAACGAAAGTTTCCAATTATTCGATCCACATAATGGGAAAGAAGATTTAATAAATGGTAAAATTAAATTTATAAAAAATGCCAAAACTAGTATTAATGAAGATTATGTCAGGGCCTTAAGATATTTGAGGTTTTTTTATTCCTACTCTAATTACGAACATGATCCTTATGTCTTGGAGCAGATTTTTGAAAATAAAAATAATATTAAAAATTTATCCCAAAATAGATTAAAAACTGAATTAAAAAAAATAATTATAATCAATCCAAAGTTAAAAATTGAAAAAAACTTACTGATTAAGGATTTTTTTTCATACATTTATCCAGACTTTAACAGCATTGCGAATTTAAATGGTTAAGAGTGGAATAAAAAATTCTCAAAATAATTAAATATATTTAACATCCAAAATTTCAAAGTTTTTCTCACCAGAAGGGGTTTCTATAACAACAAAATCTTCTTTATTTTTTCCTATAAAGCCACGACCAAGAGGAGACTTGTAATAGATTAGACCATTTTTTACATCGGCCTCATCTCTACCAACTATCTTGTAGGTATTTTTTTTATCACCATCTAAATCTTTGACTATGATTGTACTGGAAAAAATAACCTTATTATCATTTGGAATTTTTCTAATATCTATGACTTCAGCCATAGCAATCGAAGTTTCTAATTCTTGAATTCTTTTTTCATTTAAACCTTGCTCTTCTTTTGCAGCATGATACTCAGCATTTTCTTTTAAATCTCCGTGAGATCTTGCTTCTGAAATTGCCATAACTATTTTAGATCTAGTCGTGTGCTTTCTGTCATCAAGTTCAGACTTAATCTTTTCAAGTCCTTGTATGGTAATAGGTTCTTTTTCCATTGTATCTAATTATTACCACGAAGCTAGAGGCGGTAAAGACATAAATATAGCCTCAATGTTTCCACCCGTAGACAAACCAAATTTTGTGCCACGGTCGTGCAACAAATTAAATTCTGCGTATCTTGCTCTTTTTACAAGCTGTTTTTTCCTGTCTTTCTTTGTCCATTTTTGTTTCATTTTCTTTTTAATAATATTCTTGGCTATTTTTAAAAAAACCTCACCTACATCTTTTGTATATAGAAAATCTTTTTCCCAGTCAGAATTTAGATAATCGTAAAAAATTCCACCGTCACCTCTAGGCTCATTTCTGTGAGGTAAAAAAAAGTATTTGTCACAATTTAGTTTATGAAGTTTGTAATAATTCTTATTATGATTGGAGCACATTTTTTTTAATTCTTGATGAAAATATTTTTTTTGCTTATCGTCTTTTATGCATGGTGTAACATCCATACCTCCCCCAAACCATTCTTTAGATGTAATAATGTAACGAGTATTAAAATGTAAAGAAGGTATTTTGGGATTTTGAAAATGGGCAACAACCGAAATTCCCGACGCCCAAAATTTAGAACTTTTTTTAGTTCCTGGAATTCTGTTTTTAAAATTTTTATCAAAGCGACCATTAACTGCAGAAATATTAACACCCACTTTTTCAAAAATTTTTCCATTTCTGAGTATTGATATTTCCCCCCCACCCTCGGATTTGGTCTTAGATTTATTCCATTTAGACCTAGTAAATTTCACTTTCTTTTTTGAATTGTTATTTTCAAAATATTCAAAATCTTTGCAAATTAAATTTCTCAAGTCCCTAAACCATTTGGAGGTATTTTTTTTTCTTAAATGAATAGAGTTCATTTTTATAAATTAATTTGCCTTAAAGCTTCTGAGGCTACAATTGCAACAGATGACGCTATATTAAATGATCTTGTTTTTTTATTCATTTTTATTGTAAGTTTATTTTGAATACTATTATGTATTTCCTCTGGAACTCCAGCACTTTCTTTTCCAAAAACCAACGTATCGTTTTTTTTATATAAAAATTTTGTATAATTGCTATCAGATTTGGTTGTTAATAAAATTAACCTAGTATCCTTTTTTTTTGAAAAAAAATCATCATACGATTCATAAAATCGTAGGTTGCAAATATCCAAATAATCTAAATAAATTCTATCTAGTTTTTTTTTGTCAAAAAAATAGCCACACGGTTTTATAATTTCTAGATTGATATCAAAACAAGCGCAGATTCGGATGATCGCAGCAGTATTTTGTGGTATATCTGGTTGATAAAGAGCAATATTAATCATTATTTTTGTTATTATGCGTCATCGTGGCTGTAGAACTATATTGTTAATTTTTCATATATACATGAATTATACTATTTAAAAATGAGCAATAATAACAATAAAGATAAGTCTACAAGAAGAGATTTTTTAACAACTGTAACCGCAACTGTTGGGGCGGTGGGAGTAGGGGCTGCTGTGCTGCCTATTATATCTCAAATGAATCCGGACTCTTCTGTGAAGGCACTCGCCTCTATAGAAGTTGATATTTCAAATATACAAGAGGGTAAAGAAATAACAGTCCTTTGGAGAGGAAAGCCAGTATTTATTAAGAGAAGAACCAAAGAGGAAATTCAAAAAGCTGAACAAACAAGTATGAAGGATTTAATGGATCCTCAAGAAGATAAAGATAGAGTTAAAAAGTCAGAGTGGTTAGTTGTTGTTGGGGTGTGCACGCACCTTGGGTGTGTTCCTATTGGAGGCAAAGGAGAGTATGATGGATGGTTCTGTCCATGCCATGGATCGCATTACGATACCTCAGGAAGAATTAGAAAAGGCCCCGCTCCGACCAATTTAGAAATTCCTAAATACGAATTTGTTAGTAACAATAAGATAAAAATAGGTTAATACTTTTTTAATGAGCTCTGAAAAACCGAATCAACAATACAAGCCGGTTCATACGAACAAAGTTGGTGGTTCACCCTATACTGGTGTTACAGGCTGGATAGACAATAGACTTCCTATCATTAGAATGTTTAAACACGAATATTTAGATTTCCAAGTTCCAAAATCCTTGAGTTATTTTTGGAGTTTCGGTGGCATTCTAACGATTTGTTTAATACTTTTGATAGTGACGGGTTTAAGTTTGGGAATGCATTATAAGCCCGATGCAAAATATGCCTTTGATTCTGTAGAAAAGATAATGAGAGATGTAAATTTCGGATGGCTAATTCGTTATGCCCACATGAACCTAGCTTCCTTTGTCTTTATCGCTTTGTATCTTCATATTTTTAGAGGATTGTACTACGGATCTTATAAAGAGCCACGCCAGCTAATGTGGTTAATTGGAATTGTCATATTTTTTTTAATGATGGCGACAGCTTTTCTTGGATATACTTTGCCGTGGGGACAAATGAGTTATTGGGGGGCTACCGTTATAACAAACCTTTTCTCCGCAATTCCTCTGGTAGGTGAGTCAGTAGTCACGTGGTTATGGGGAGACTACTCTGTTGGAGACGCTGCATTAAATAGATTTTATGTGCTACATTGGTTAATCGCATTTTTAATAGTTGGTATAGTTGTCTTTCATGTAATTGCTCTTCACATTGTTGGTTCTAACAATCCATCAGGAATAGAACCGAAGGACACAAGAGATACCGTTTCTTTTTCTCCATTTACGACGAGCAAGGATCTAGTTGGAATGCTAGTGTTTTTATTAATATTTGTTGCAGTCATGATGTACGCACCAAATTATTTAGGCCATCCAGATAATTATATACCCGCCAATCCATTGGTGACTCCAGCCCACATTGTACCAGAATGGTATTTTCTACCTTTTTATGCAATTTTAAGAAGTATACCTGACAAGCTGATGGGAGTTATTGCGATGGTGAGTAGCATTGCAATACTAGGATTATTACCATGGTTAGATTTTAGCAAAGTTAGATCTAGTGTTTTTAGACCCATATGGAAACAGTGTGTATTTTTGTTTGTTCTAGATTTTTTTGTCCTTATGTATATTGGGGGAGCGCCAGCAGATGGAATTTATTTAGTTATAGGAAGAATAGGAACTGCTTTTTGGTTTGCATTCTTTTTAATATTAGCACCCCTTGTTTCCCTAATTGAAAAACCGTTGCCAATGCCAGACAGTATTCATGAGTTTGAAGAGTGGAAGAGGCAGGGAAAGATAAAGACTATTAAATTATTCAATAAATAGGTTATGAAATTATTTTACTTAAAATTTAAGTCAATTGCTTTTATTGCAATTTTCGTTTTAACTACAGATGTTTCTTTTTCTAAAGAATCTAACGTTCAGCTTTTAAAGCCTAACTGGTCGTTCGATGGTTTTTTTGGTAAATTTGATAGAGCTTCCCTTCAAAGAGGTTATCAAGTCTACAAAGAAGTCTGTGCCTCTTGTCACTCAATGAGTCTGTTGAGCTATAGAAATTTGGCAGAAGAAGGTGGTCCAGAGTTTACAGTAGAAGAGGTAAAAGCTGTTGCCTCACAATTTGAAGTTACAGACGGCCCAAACAATGATGGAGAAATGTTCCAAAGATCTGGAAAGCCATCTGATAGGTTCGTAAGTCCTTATCCTAATCAGAATGCTTCCCGAGCTGCTAATGGCGGCGCATATCCACCGGACATGTCTGTTTTAGTAAAAGCTAGACCAGGAGGGTCTGATTATATCTACTCTGTATTAATGGGCTATGAAGAAATAACTCCAGAAAATATCAAGCTAGAAGAGGGTGTGTATTATAATAAATACATGACAGGTAACAAAATACGAATGGCAAGCCCCTTAAGCGAGGGAGTTATTGAATATACTGATGGGACCAAAGCTAGCCAAGAACAAATGGCAAAAGATGTTGTTAGTTTTCTTACTTGGGCAGCCGAACCCCATTTGGAAGCAAGAAAAGAATTGGGATTTAAATCTGTAATTTATTTATTAATTTTAACTATTTTAGTATATTTAATTAAAAAGAAGATTTGGTTACGTATTGAACCTAAAGTGTAAAACATCTCCATCTTTGACCAAGTAGTCTTTTCCTTCAATTCTTAATTTACCTTTATCTCTAGCCCCAGATTCTCCTTTACATTGTATAAAGTCTTCATAGGCAATAGTTTCTACTTTAATAAAACCCTTTTTAAAATCGGTATGTATAACTTCAGCAGCATCAGGAGCTTTGCAGACAGTAGGAATGGTCCACGCACGAGTTTCTTCTGGTCCCGCAGTAAAATAGGTACTTAGGTCGAGAGCTTTATAGCTTGATCTAATTACTCGATCCAATCCTGTTTCTTGAATATTCAAATCTCTCATAAATTCTGATGCTTCCGAATCTCCAAGCTCCGTGATTTGCTGTTCAATCTCTGCAGATATATTCACAATCTGCTCTCCTTTAAAATGTTCTTCAATTAATTTTGTATATTGATTTCCACTTTCAATGCTTTCTTCTCCAGTGTTACAAACAATTATTTTTGGTTTTAGGGTTAAGATAGAAGCGCTATTAATAATTTTAGAGTCAAAATCATTCCTTAGGCTATAGGGATTTTTTCCGTCTTTTAGTAATGCATAAGCTTGTTCAAGCAATTTATTAAGATCTTCATTTTCAACAACGTTTTTATTTTTCTTTCCAATCCTTTTTTCTAAAGATTCTAAATCTGCCAACATTAATTCTGTTTCAATAATTTCAAAATCTCTAACAGGATCTACTGTTTTGTTAACATTTTGAATTTCATCTGATTCAAAGCAGCGTAGAAGATGAACTATGGCATCCACCTCTCTAATGTGAGATAAAAATTTGTTACCTAGGCCCTCGCCTTTAGAGGCGCCAGCTACTAACCCTGCAATATCAACAAAGGTAATAAGTGTTGGTATAGTTTTTTTAGAGATTGCAATTTTGCTTATTTTTTCAATACGCTCATCAGGGACAGAAACCACTCCAACATTTGGTTCTATTGTACAAAAAGGAAAGTTTGCAGCCTCTGCATTTTTTGATTTAGTAAGAGCATTAAACATGGTTGACTTACCAACATTTGGAAGACCTACGATGCCAACTTTAAAACTCATTAAATATTACTTTTGCTCGAAAAGTTATCTAGATCTCTTTCAATTAAGAGATGCACATTATCTAAAAGTTTTTGAACAGATATGTCAATAACTTCAGTTTCTTCATCAGTAAAATCGTTAAGAACATGACTATCCACTAATTTTTTTTCACCTGGATGTCCAATGCCCACTCTAATTCTATAAAAATTAGGACCTATGGCATCTTCAATAGATTTAATGCCATTGTGCCCACCACTCGAACCTCCAACTTTGCATCTTATTTTTCCAATTTCTAAATCTAAATCGTCATGAAATACAAAAACATTTTTTGGAATAATTTTGTAGTAATCTTGAATTTCTCGGATGCAGGTTCCTGAATTGTTCATAAAAGTTAATGGCTTTACTAAAATTAATTTTTGATTATTTATTTCACCATTTGTTAGCAGGCCTTTAAACTTTGGTTTTTGTTTAGAGAGATTGAATCTTTTGTTTAAGCTGTCTATAATTATAAAGCCAATATTGTGACGATTGTTTTTATGTTTGGGATCCGGATTTCCTAGACCTACAAATAAGAACATCTACTACTTCTTTTTGTCGGCAGGAGCTTTTGCTTTGTCTTCTTCTGGTTTTGCATCTTTATTTTCATCAGTACCTTCAGCCGCCGCTGCCTCACCTTCAGTCGCTGCCTCATCTGCTGCTGTTGCTCCTGGTTCAGGTTCTTTAACAACCGTAGGAGCGGCTACAGTTGCAATAGTGAAATCTCTATCTAAGATTGTTGGCTTTACATTTTCTGGTAGTTTGATGGATGAGATATGAATACTTTCATTAAGTTGTTTTTCCCCAAGATCGCAAACTAGTTCTGCAGGAATCTGATCTGCTGGACAATTTAATTCAACTTTTCTTCTTACTATATTTAGAACACCACCCATTTTTAAACCTGGGCAAATACTCTCATTTATAAATTTTACTGGTATCCAAACAACAACTTTTGTTCCAGCAGATATTTTTTGAAAATCTACATGAATAGGCTGATTGGTCAATTTATTAAATTCTATGTCCCTCGGCAAAACTTTGTATTCCTTACCAGCTACTTTAATGTCAATAACTGTGCTCATAAAGTTACCTATTTTTAATAACTTTTCTAAAGCATTTTTTTTAACCGCTAATTTAAAATTTGTTTCAACATCCCCATAAAGAACTCCAGGTACAAAGCCATCAATTCTTAGTTTTTTTATATCAGATTTTGTTTTTGTTTCTCTGATATTAGCTTCGAGACTGGTTAAATTGTTTTCCATAAGAAAACAGGTTGTATAACAATGGGGGAATAAACTCAAGATTTGTTTATTCAAATATTGTCTTTTATATTATTTAAATAACTTAGAAACAGACTTGGATTCAGATATTCTGTTGATAGCCTCTCCTAACAGTGAGGCAACACTTATAATCTTGATTTTAGAGCCCTTTGTTTTTTGCTTATTATCAATAGAATTTGTAACTACAAATTGCTTTATTTTTGATTTTTGTATTTTTTTAACCGCATCCCCACTTAAAACTGCATGAACAACATAGGCATATACTTCTTTTGCGCCCTTTTCCATCAGAGCCGCAGCTGCATTACAAATTGTACCTCCGCTATCGACAAGATCATCTATGATAATGCAAGTTTTGCCTTTTACTTCTCCTATGACATTCATAACTTGAGACTTTCCTGGTCCAGACCTTCTTTTATCTATAATTGCAAGTTCTGCATTCAGTCTTTTACCCAAAGCCCTTGCTCTCTCTACTCCTCCAACATCTGGAGCTACACACACTAGGCTTTTAGATTTAATATTTTTTTTAATATCTTTAACAAAAATAGGAGCCGCAAAAAGATTATCTACCGGGATATCAAAAAAACCTTGTATTTGATTTGCGTGAAGATCAAGAGTTAAAACTCTATTGGCTCCTGCATTTGTAATTAAGTTTGCAACAAGTTTTGCACTAATAGGTGATCGTGGTGTTACTTTTCGGTCTTGTCTTGCGTATCCAAAGTAGGGCAGGACAGCAGTTATGTTTTTTGCAGAAGCTCTTCTTAGCGCATCTATACAAACCAGCAGTTCCATGATGTTGTCATTCGCTGGATAAGAAGTTCCTTGAATCACAAACACTTCAGAACCTCTCATATTTTCATTGATTTCAATATAGACTTCTGAATCGGCAAACCTTCTAATATTAGTATTAACAAGTTTAGTCTTAAGGTGTTTTGAAATTTCTTTGCTTAAAATAGGGTTGTTAGTTCCTGATACAATTTTCATCAGATTTTTTTATACACTTATTGTTCAGCTCGTTCAATCAGATTTTGTGATTATGGATAAGTTTCTACCATAGTCCTTCTCTAATTTTGCAACAGATCTTCTGTGGCTAAAAAATAAAGATTTATTTGCGAAGGTATCCTTCATAATATGAGAAATATTTGATTTTGGTATTCTGGCTTTTAATATTTGGTCAATTATAAAAGATCTTAAATCAAAAAAAATTTTGTTTCTTTTGAAGGAAAAATGATCGTGGTATTTTTTGTTATTAGAAATAAATTTATTATAAAAATCTAACTTAACTTCATATTTCTCTTTAGAAATGCAAGGACCTACGCACACCCTAATATCTTTTGCTTTTATTTTTTTTTTTTAAATAATGTCGAGGCATTTTTAATAATACCGCTAAAAGCTCCTTTCCACCCAGCATGGACGCAACAAATGTACTTATTTGTTTTTTCTGTCAATAGAATAGGAGCACAATCAGCTGTAAGAATTCCTATCGCAACTTTTTTAAGATCAGTAAATATGCCATCGGCATATCCAATTTTTATTTTATTTTTTGATGGTATTTTTTTAAGAGTTATTATTTTATTGCCATGCTGTTGGTGAAGTAAGAATAAAAACTTTGTTTTAATTTTTTTTTTGACAATTTCAATATTTTGATAAACGTATTTTTTTTTATCTTTAGATCCCAATCCACAATTTAATGTTCCATAAATTCCTTTGGAAGCTCCATTCTTTCTAGAAAAAAAAGCATGATGAACATTGTTGTTTTTGGAAAATAATTTTGATTTAAATATCATATTTAAAGTCAGTATTGTATTGGTTGGATATTATCAAAACTTTAAATAGACTTCCCATCTCTAAGGGGTGCAAAAGTCTTTTTAATGCAGTGTCTAAAAGCAACTGTTGATTTTTTTTTAGGTTCTTTTTTGCGTTGATAGCCCTCTCTTTAATCCCTAGTTTTTGCAAGAAGTTTGATTGGGTGGTAAATTCAACTAGATGCAATTTGTTTTTTTTAAATAATTTTATTAAGTGAAAAAAGTTTACCTGGTATGTAATATCACTTTCGCCTACATTTTGTAAAATATTAGATTTATTATTCTTATAAATAGCCTGAACGGTATCATTGCAAATTCTAGAGTCTTCTCCGTAGTCAATGGTTAAAAAAATAGAATTTTTATTTTTTAAAAGATCGGAAATCCTCTTTATAAGCTTTTCTAAAATTAGAGGATATTCAATAAATTTATTTATTTTTAAATTATAAATTTTTTCAATTTTTTTAATAGATTTTAACTTTGCTTTTTTAAATACGAAACTAAGCTGCTTTTTATCATTGAAAAACACATATTTTTCAAACCAAGAATCTCCACTTTTGCTAAATTGTTTAACGGGCAGAGCATCAAAAAACTCATTGCCAAGAATAATCAAATTATCTTTTTTTTTAAAGTCTTTAAGATTATCAATCCAGTAAATATTTTTTTCATTTTTAAGGTTTTTCTTTTGAATTTTTTTTAAACTTTTACTCTTTTCTAAAAAATAGTAATTAACCTTAGATTTAAAGAAATTTATTTTACCTAAACTTGAAATTATATCCTTTCCCATGGTTCCGTCTCCAGGGCCTAGCTCTAAGATATTGAGAGTTTTTGGTTTCTTAATTTTATTCCAAAAAAGAACAATCCAAATAGCTATCATTTCAGAAAATATGCTAGATACTTGTGGGGAAGTTACAAAATCTCCACCATGTCCGAATTTGGTTTTTTTTTGATAATAGCTATCTTTAAATTTGTAGAGACAAAAATCTATATATTGATCTAGAGGAAGAATTTTTTTTTTTAATTTTATCTAAAATCATTTTTTGACTTCCATATTATAAAAAAGATTCCGAAAAAAATTGTTATAAGACTCAGTAGTGTTCCCATGCTAAGTCCAAAGTACAAATAGCCTAAATGCTGATCTGGTTCTCGGAAAATTTCCGCAATGATTCTAAAAAAAGAATAGCTCATTAAAAAAACAATAGATAGGTAACCATTTTTTTTACTTAACCTCTTAACCAAAGAATTCATAATAAAAAACAATAATAGCCCCTCTAGTAATGCCTCATATAGTTGAGATGGGTGTCTTGCTATCTGATCGTAATTTGGAAAAATAAATGACCAGGAAACATCCGTTGCCTTTCCTACCAACTCACCATTAATAAAATTTGAAATTCTTCCTAAGAAAATCCCAATGGGAGATATGCATGCCAAAACATCTGTTAATGACCAAAATGAGATTTTATTTTTTTTAGAAAAAATAAAAGATGATATTACTATACCCATCAAACCTCCATGGAATGACATTCCGCCATTCCAGACTTTTGCTATCTCCGCCAAATTCGACAAATAAAAATTAAAATCATAAAAGAAAACATATCCAAGCCTACCACCAAAGATGATTCCCAAGACCGCCCACACGACGTAATCATCAAGATTTTGTGCAGATAAATTCGCATTTGAAAAGTTTTTTTTAATTAAGTATTTTCCCCAATAAACACCAAAAAAAATTCCAAAAATATATGCTAGTGAATACCATCGTATAGAAAGAAACCCCAAGTTTATTAAGACAGGATCAAAATTATGAACTATCATTAGGCAGGAAATGTTAGGGTCGCTCTTAGACCTGATTTATTTTTGCCTTCGGTAAATTTAATAGTTCCACCATGAGAGTTAACTATATCTTGGACTATTGATAAGCCCAAGCCAACACTGCCTTCAGACATATGTCTGCTTTTATCCAATCTATAGAAAGGTCTTAATACTCTTTCTCTTTCATTTTCAGGTATACCTGGTCCCTTATCTTCAACTGTAATTTCTATTTGTGATTTTGTTTTTTTTATTCCAACATCAGCATTGCCAGCATATTTTAAAGAGTTATCGATCAGATTGTATATACATCTCTTTATTAAGTGTTGTCTTCCAGTCATAAATATCTTTTCATTACACTGCAGAGTAAGAGATTTGTTGGAATATTTGTGAATGATTTCAGTTATTAAGTTTGAAAGATTAAATTGTATAGAATTGACAGATTCTTGCGTAGTCGAAAAGTCTAAATATTCAGAGATCATTTTTTCCATTTCTAGAATATCATCTTTAATTTTGTCTAAAGAATTATTTTTATTTAAAATTTCAATTTGTAATTTTAATCTAGTCAAGGGTGTTTTTAGGTCATGACTAATACCTGAAAGCATGGCTGTTCTTTGACTGATGTGTCGTAAAATTCTTCTTTTCATTTTTTCAAATTCAATGATTGCTTTTCTGACCTCCACTGCCCCAGTTGGTTTTAATTCTGCAACATATTGGCCTTTACCAAATTTTTCAGCAGAATCTGCAAGGATAGAAAAAGGTCTCACTTGGTTTCTTAAAAACAAAATAGATATTAGGAGCAAAAAGAAAGATGGAATGGTGATCCATAAAATAAAAATTCTTGCAGAAGAGTTTCTAATTCTAGACTTTAAAACAATAAATTGAATTACGTCTTTGTTAGTACTAATTCTAATATCAACGACATCTTTTTTGCTTTTGGTGTCATACCAAAATGGTACTCGCAGATCTTTACTTAACCGTTCTTCCAAAAGCTGATCATGCAAGCTATATGTAAATACATCTTTAAATTTAGGAAGCTTATGATTTTTTTTAACATTAATTTTTAAAATCAATTTTTTTTCTAAAACTTTTTTAATGAAATTAAAATCTTTTCTTGTTTCTGGATCTATATAAACCTCCGTTACTGCATTGATTTCGCCAGCCAAAGTTCTTACTAGCTCTTTATTAGTTTTAATCCATAGACTGTCAAAAAAAACCACAATTAGAATCAGCTGCAATAGTGCAATGGGAGTGATTATAATAAATAAATATCGAAAAAAAATAGTTTTAGGTAAAATTTTTTTTAACATGTTTAATCAGTCCAAAGAATATAACCATTGCCCCGAACAGTTTGTAAATACTTTGGATTTTTTGGATCTGGCTCTATTTTTTGTCTTAATCTTGTAATCATAACATCGACAGCTCTTTCTTTAGTTAAATGAACTATTCTAGATATTTGTTCTCTATGAAAAATCTGTCCCACTGACAAAATCATATTTTCTAAAAGAGATTTTTCTGCAGCATTTAGTTTTGCCTCACCAGATTTTGATTTGATAGACATTTTTTCTAAATCAACTCTTATATCTCCAAACTTTAGTATGGGATTTAAATGTTTATTTTTTTGAACTCTCTTGAGTATATTTTTTATTCTTAAAAGAAGCTCTTTGGGCTCAAATGGTTTGGGTAGGTAATCATCAGCACCTGTCTCTAGTCCGTAAATCCTATCAGAAGTGCCTCCCATTGCAGTAAGTAGGATGATAGGCTGATCACTGCTTGTTTTGATTTCTTTTGTTAGCTCTAGCCCGCTTTGACCTGGCATCATAATATCCAAAATAATTAAATCAAATTTGATTAATTTTATTTTATTTTTTGCATCGTCAGAATTTTTGGCAGTAGTCGTATAAAAATTGTTACCTTGAAGATATTCTTTTGTAAGTTCTCTTATCCTGTCATCATCATCTACAATTAAAATATGTTTTTTTTCTTCTATTTTCATTTAATTATTAACAATTTTCTTTAATACCTTTTTAAAGTTAAGTACCTCTTGAGAATCACACTCTTTAAACGCTTCGAGTATCCTCTTTTTTTGAATATTAAATATTTCTTCACTAATTCTCCCTCCCTTTTCTGTAAGATGAAGCAATCTTTGTCTACCATCAATATCACCTTTGGACTGTGAAATAATCTTATCTTTAATCAACTCTTGTAACACACGACTTAAGCTTTGTTTTGTAATTTTTAATTTTTTGATTAAATCAGCAACTTTTATTCCAGGATTTGCATTCACAGTACAAATGAGCCTATGGTGGGCCCTACCAAAAGAATTTTTTTTCAAAATTTCATAAGGATCCGAGTAAGATTCAGTGTAAGCCTCAAGCATTAATTCAATAATTTCCTTGATGTTGTTTTCTCTTAAATATAAAAAATCATTCATAAATTTATTTATGTAGTCAGTATTGCTGACATATATTATATTAAAATTAAAATTAATTGAAAACAATTTATACATGAGCAGCATACCCTACGATCAAATGACTGGAAAAATATGGCTTGATGGCAGTCTTGTAGATTGGAATCAGGCAAAGCTGCACGTCCTAACGCATGGCCTTCACTATGCTAGCTCAGTTTTTGAAGGAGAGCGCGTATATGATGGTGAGATATTTAAATTAACAGAACATACTGAAAGACTCATTTATTCTGCAAGCAGACTCGGTTTTGAAATACCTTATTCAATTGAGGAAATTAATTCTTTTTGTAGAGAAGTTGTTAAAGTTCAAAAAATTGAAAATGGATATGTAAGACCCGTTGCATGGAGAGGTAGTGAGATGATGGCAGTGTCGGCACAAAATAGCACTATTCATTTTGCAATAGCTGCTTGGGTATGGGGATCTTATTTTGATCCAAAAATTAAATTGAACGGCATTAAATTGGATATTTCTAAATGGAAAAAGCCAGCTCCCGATTCCATACCATGGGATGCTAAAGCTGCAGGAAATTATATGATTAACACACTATCTAAACATGAGGCTGAAAAAAATGGATTTAACGATTCTATGATGCTTGATTATCAGGGAAATATTGCCGAAGCTACTGGAGCAAATGTTTTTTTTATTAATCAGGAACAAACAGAAATATACACACCTATTGCTGATAGCTTTTTAGATGGGATTACAAGAAGAACGGTTATTGAAATAGCAAAAAAATTAAAATTAAAAATTACTGAAAAAAAAATTAAGCCAGATGATTTAAAAAGTTATACAGGATGTTTTCTAACTGGATCTGCAGCAGAGGTAACGCCTGTATCGCAAATTGGAATTTATTCCTTTAAGGTGTTGGACATAATTGGAAAATTGTCAGAGGAGTATCAGTTGCTAGTAAGAAAAAAAATAGTTACTTAATCAATTGCGTGATTTATTCCTTTTTTAATATACGAATATCCAGTAATTAAAGTTAAAAAAGCTGAAAACCAAAGCAACGCAATTCCTATTTCAGATCCATAGTTAAAAAGCAATTTATCTCCTGAGGATCCGGTAAGCAAAACAGAAATAGCGAACATTTGAAAAAAAGTTTTTATTTTTGCCATATTGGATACTGGCATTTTCAATCTGAATTTCGCTAAGTATTCTCTTAAACCAGATACTAAAATTTCTCTAGAAACTATAATTATTGCAGCAATTACTTCTTGTCCTTCTATCTGTTTGCTTGAAACCAGAAGCACAAGGGCAGTAACAACAATAATTTTATCTGCAATAGGATCTAGCAATTCTCCAAGTTTAGATTGTTGCTTTAGTAATCTTGCAAAAAAGCCATCTAAAAAATCGGTAAAACTTGCAATTACAAAAATTGAAAAAGATAGCCAATTGCCCAAACTTCCAGGAAGAAAAAATGCAAATACTAGAAAAGGAACTAAAATTAACCGTCCAATCGTTAGAATATTAGGTATTTTAAAAATCATAAAAAATTCTTATTAAGATGAAAATAATTATATATTTTTTTTGCAATTAATTCACTAATTCCGTCCACTTTCTTTAAATCTTCAAGACTAGCTCCTTCGATAGTTTTTGCCGAACCAAAATGATTTAGTAATGTTTTTTTTCTATTACGTCCGATTCCGGGTATCTCATCCAATGGAGATACTAAAAAAGATTTTTTCCTTTTTTTTCTATGAGTGAATATTGCAAATCTATGAGCCTCATCCCTGAGTCTTTGCATAAAAAAAAGTAGTGGATTGTTTTTTTCTAATTTAATTATTTTATTATTGTAGATGAATGTTTCATTTCCATCATTTCTATTTTTTCCTTTAGCGATAGCAATAATTGGCAACTGGTGAAAACCTAATTGATCTAGTTTGCTTCTTACCACGGAATATTGACCCTTACCCCCATCAATAAGAAGAAGGTCAGGGACATTGTCACCTTCAGATTGCTTTACTAGTTTAGAAAATCTTCTTTCTATTACTTCATTCATCATGCCGTAGTCATCACCAGGATTAATATTTTTATTTTTTATATCAAATTTTCTATATCTATTTTTTAAAAATCCTTCTTTGCCAAAGCTTACAAAACTTCCGATAGCATTTGTTCCTTGAGTATGGCTGTTGTCATAAATTTCAATTAGAGTTGGCACAAAGCCTAAGTTAAACTTTTCTCTAAGCAGTGTTAACGAATTATTATTTTGGTCTGAGTCAAATATTTTTCTTTGCAAACTCTCTTTAGCATTTTTAACTGCCATATTGATAATGGCTAGCTCACTTTTCTTTTTTGGTATTTTAAAACTTATTTTTTTTTATTTTTTCTCTCTAGGGCTTTTTGCAAAAGGTCTAAATTCTTAGGCTTGATATTTAATACAATTTGCCTTGGTGGAATTTTATTTTCATAAAATTGAGCTAAAAAAGCATCCATAACTTCAGATTCGCTATTTTCCGAATCGTGTTTGGGAAAAAAACATTGATTACCCCAGTTTTGTTTTGATCTATAAAAAAAAACTACAATACATGAAATATTAGAACTTCTATAAGAAACCACTACATCAGCATCTATAAAATTATCTTTATTAATTTGTTGGGAGGATTGAATGTAGGTTAAGGATTTAATTCTATCTCTAAATATCGCTGCTTTTTCAAAATCAAGATTTTTACTAGCCACTTCCATCTCTTTTGAAAATTTTTGTTGTATAGACCTTGATTTTCCATTTAAAAAATCAATACAGTTTTGAACAGATATTTTGTAATTTATTTTTTCAATTTCATTCGTGCAGGGAGCTGAGCATCTTTTAATTTGATATAGCATGCAGGGGCGTGTCCTGTTTTTAAAAGTGTGATCATCACAAACTCTTATTTGAAAAACCTTTTGAAGCATTTTAATAGTCCAATTGGCCGAAGCAACAGAAGCAAAGGGACCAAAATATAAATCTTGGTCGTTATGCTTACCTCTAAATTTTGTCAGCTGTGGCCAGGAGTCACTCATGCGTATTTGTATATAGGGAAAGGATTTGTCATCCTTTAGTAGGACATTATATCTTGGTTTAAATTTTTTAATTAAGTTAGCTTCGAGGAGCAAAGCCTCCGACTCATTGCTAGTAGTTATTATTTCTAACTCTTTAATAGAGGAAATAAGCCGTTGAGTTCTAACCGCTAATCCAGAACTAGATGTATAGTTTTGAAGTCTCTTTGGCAGATTTTTTGCTTTACCAATATAAATAATTTTATTTTTATTATCTAAAAATTTATAGATACCTGGACTATTAGGAATATTTTTGATCTTTGATTTAACTAATAATTTACCACTTTCTAGTAGATCCATCACTTTTTACGCTTACTGATTTGAAATCCTACTGAAGCTCCTTTTTTTAAAATATCTAATTTTTCTATTTCCAGCTCAATAGCAGTAATTTTTTTATTTTTTAAAATATCTTTGACTACCAATTCTCCTAAAATTTCTAAAAAATTAATTTTTTTATCTAAAATGTTATTTATAATTCTCATGATGTCATCGTAGTCCACTATTGTATTTAGATTGTTATCATTAAATTTTATTTTGCGATCAATCTCTAGCTTAATATTAAATTTCAATTTTTGTTTTCGGACTTTTTCTTTAGGGTAGTATCCAAAAATTGTATTTATAATAAGATTTTTAATAAGAATTTTTTTGACAAGTTTTGAAGAAACAGGCTTTTCAATAATTTGCATTAGAGTATTATCTTTGAGATTTTTCATTTTCTATTCTTTTACATTGATAAGGTCTGGAGTTTTCCAGGCGAGATTTTGACCGCTATCTACTGGAATGGTTAATCCAGTAATAGAATCATTTCCCAAAATAAATTCTATTGTTTTGCAAATATTTATGACTTTTGTTTGTTTTTTTAAAATTGTATTTTTAAATTGTTTTTCAAAATGTTTTTGGGATTGTCTTTTATTTTTCATCACTGGGCCCGGGGCTATTGCATTGACTCTAATTTTTGGAGCAAATTTCATAGCAAGCGTCTTGGTTAGTGTTTCCAAGCCAGCTTTACTAAGAGTATAAGATAAAAAATAGGGAGTTAGCTTGAAGACTCTTTGATCTATAATATTAATAATATTGCCCTGAATATCTTTTTTTTGCTTCGCGAATTCACCAGAAAGTATAGCGGGTGCTTTTAAGTTAACATCAAAGTGTGACTGCCACTTTTGATTGTTAAAATCTAAGATATCGTCATTTTCAAAAATTGAAGCACAATTGACAAGGCAATCTATTGCTCCCATTTTTTTCTTTGCTACTTTTAATATGGATCTTGTCTCATTGGGCTTTGAAAGGTCTCCCTTCACAATAACACACAATACCCCCATAGAAATAATTTTCTTTTTAAGAGCAGTTGCCTCCTTTTTAGATTTGTGAAAATGAATTACTATATTCCATCCTTTTTTTGCAAAAAAAATAGAGATTTCCTTCCCAATTCTTTGTGCCCCTCCAGTAATTAAAATATTTTTTTTCATTTATCTTTTTTTCTTTACTTTTGAACCTGCTTTGCCCTGAGTTGACCTTCCATATAATGAGTTATTGGGTCCATATTTTTTTATACTTGAGTTAATAGCCAATCCTAAATCCGAATTTTCTAATTTTTTTATTTCATCTCTTATTTTTGCAGCCTTTTCAAATTCTAGATTGTCTGCTGAAATATGCATGTCTTTTTTCAGAGATTTTAAGTGCTTTTTTAAATTGCCACCAATTTCTATATTTTTTTCAGCATTCAAGTAATCTTTTTCATAGACGCTTTCAAGAATATCTCCAATATTCTTCTGAATGCTCTGAGGTGTAATATTGTTTTTTTTATTAAAAAGTTCCTGCCTAGATCTTCTTCTGTCAGTTTCTTCAATCGCTTTTTTTATGCTTTTGGTTTCTTTATCGGCATATAAAATGACTTTTCCTTCCACATTTCTTGCTGCCCTACCAATTGTTTGTATTAACGATGTTTCCGATCTCAGAAAGCCTTCTTTATCAGCATCTAGAATTGCTACTAATGCGCATTCAGGAATATCTAAGCCTTCTCGTAAAAGATTTATACCTACCAGAACATCAAAAACCCCTAGTCTTAGGTCTCTAATAATCTCAATTCTTTCCAGAGTGTCAATTTCTGAGTGCATGTATCTTACCTTAATTCCATTTTCATCTAAATATTCAGTAAGATCTTCAGCCATTTTTTTAGTTAATGTAGTTGCTAAAACTCTTTGTTTTTTTTTAACAATTTTTAAACATTCTGAAAGTAAGTCATCTACTTGATTTTTTGCAGGACGAATAAGAATATCTGGGTCTGTTAATCCTGTAGGTCTTATAACTTGTTCTGCAAATACACCCTTAGACTGATCTAGCTCCCAGTTTCCAGGAGTGGCTGAAACAAATATAGTTTCAGACCTCATCATGTCCCATTCTTCAAATTTCAAAGGCCTGTTATCCATGCAGGAAGGCAATCTAAATCCATAGTCAGAAAGAGTTTTTTTTCTTGTATGGTCGCCTTTATACATTCCGTTCAGTTGAGGTACGGTTACATGACTTTCATCTACAAAAATAATTGCATTGTCAGGCAAATATTCAAATAATGTTGGTGGGGGTTCACCAGGACTTCTACCTGATAGAAATCTTGAATAATTTTCAATTCCTGCACATGTTCCAGTAGCCTCAATCATCTCTAAATCGAATCTTGTTCTTTCGTCTATTCTTTGTGCTTCGAGTAATTTATTTTCTTTTCTGAATTTTTTTAAAGTTGTAACGAGTTCTGCTTTAATTTCTTTTATGGCTTGCTGTACGGTTGGTCGGGGAGTGATATAATGGCTATTAGCATAAATCTTTATAATATTTAAATCTTCCGTCTTGTCTCCTGTCAAAGGATCAAACTCTTTTAAGCTTACTATCTTTTCATCATCCAATGAAATTCGCCATGCTCTATCTTCTAAATGAGATGGAAAAATTTCTATATTTTCTCCACGCACTCTAAACGATCCTCTGTAAAAATTTTGATCATTTCTTTTGTATTGCAACTCAACAAGACCTTTAATTATTTTTTCTCTATTATAAGAATTGTTTTTTTCAAACGTAAATGTCATTTTTGAGTAAGAATCGGGAGATCCTAAACCATAGATACAAGAAACACTTGCTACAATTATAACATCATCTTTTTCAAATAAAGATCTTGTAGCTGAATGTCTCATTCTATCTATTTGTTCATTGATAGCAGATTCTTTTTCAATAAATGTATCAGATCTTGGTACATATGCTTCGGGAGTATAATAATCATAATAAGAGACGAAATATTCAACTGCATTCTCATTAAAAAAACTTTTCATCTCACCATACAGTTGAGCAGCTAACGTTTTGTTGGGAGCCAAAATTATTGCAGGTCTATTTAGTTCTTCAATAATCTTTGCCATAGTGAAGGTTTTTCCAGATCCAGTCACTCCAAGCAAAACCTGATCTTTTTGGTTAGTGAGCAAACCTTCACGAAGTTGTTTTATTGCGGTGGGTTGATCACCAGCGGGGGTGAACGATGAAGTTAGTTTGAATTTTTTTCCACCTTCTAATTTTTTTAAAAAATTTTCTTTTTTGTTGTTCGCTTCTGGAGTATTAACAATTGATAATTTAGACATTTATATAAAATATTTTAATGAGCATACTATCAGAATCTTTATCTAGAATAAAACCATCTCCTACTATGGCTGTGGTTAAAAAAGCCACAGAGTTAAGATCTGCTGGAAAAGACATAATATCATTAGGAGCAGGAGAGCCAGATTTTGATACTCCTGAAAATATTAAGCAGGCTGCTATTGAGGCCATCAAAGATGGAAAAACAAAATACACAGTAGTAGATGGCACTATCGAGCTCAAGAGAGCTGTAATTGGAAAATTTAAAAGAGAAAATAACTTAATTTACAATGAAAAGCAGGTGACTGTAGGCGTTGGTGGGAAACATGTTATTTTTAACGCAATTTTAGCAACTATCAATCCAGGAGATGAGGTTTTGATACCGGCTCCTTACTGGGTGTCCTATCCCGATATTGTATTGTTGGCCGGAGGCACTCCTGTAATAGTTGAGTGTGAGGAAAGTGCTGACTTTAAGATTCTACCAGAACAAATAGAAAAGAATGTTACCAAAAATACAAAATGGATTATTTTAAACTCGCCTTCTAATCCAACCGGTTCTGTTTATTCGGAACAAGAGCTAAAAGATATTGGAGAAGTTTTAAAAAAATTTCCAAATGTTCATATTATGTCTGATGATATCTATGAGCATGTTCTTTATACGAAAAATAAATTCTTCACCATTGCCCAAATTCCAGAATTGTTTTCTAGAACGCTTACCATTAATGGATTGAGCAAATCATATGCTATGACAGGATGGAGAGTTGGCTATGCAGGTGGACCAGAAAATATCATTCAAGGTATCGCAAAGATTCAATCTCAATCTACAACCAATACCTCATCCATTAGCCAAGCAGCTGCAGAAGAAGCTTTGAATGGAACGCAGGATTTTATAAAAAAACGATCAGATGCATTTAAAGAGAGGAGGGATTTTGTTGTAAAAAAACTTAATTCCATAGAAGGTCTTTCTTGCAAAAATCCAGAAGGTGCATTTTATGTTTTTCCTAATTGCAAAGACTGCATTGGAAAAAAAGACATTAATAAAAAAGAAATTGTAAATGATGCAGATTTTGTCACTTCGTTGTTGGAAAACACAGGCGTGGCTGTTGTTCAAGGATCTGCTTTTGGAAAGGAGGGGTATTTTAGAATTTCTTATGCGACTTCTATGAAGAACCTTTCTGAGGCTTTAGATAAAATAGAAGAGTATTGTAAGCAACTATCTTAGTTTTTTTCAGATAGTAATTTTTCAGCTTCCAAGGCTGCCATGCATCCCATACCTGCTGCAGTCACCGCCTGTCGAAACGTTTTATCTTTTACATCCCCAGCTGCAAAAATTCCCTTTATATTTGTTTTGGTAGAGTCGGGATCTGTGAGAATAT
Organism: Candidatus Pelagibacter sp. IMCC9063; assembly: GCF_000195085.1. Classification (NCBI taxonomy): domain Bacteria; kingdom Pseudomonadati; phylum Pseudomonadota; class Alphaproteobacteria; order Candidatus Pelagibacterales; family Candidatus Pelagibacteraceae; genus Candidatus Pelagibacter; species Candidatus Pelagibacter sp. IMCC9063. The sequence goes on from NC_015380.1 coordinate 648,576, forward strand.
ATCCTTCGGTATCCATTTTAATTTGATCTTTAAAAATTTTAGTTGCTGGATCATGACCAATTGCCACAAAAACACCATGAGTATTTAATTGTTTGGTAGTTTTGTCTTTTGTGTTTTCTAACAATACTCCGGTAACTCCCTTTGGGTTATCAGTTCCAATTATTTCTTTTACTGCACTATCCCAAATAATATTAATTTTCGGATGGGAAAGAATCTTTTGTTGTAAAAGCTTTTCTGCCCTTAGGGTGTCTCGTCGATGAACTAGCGTTACCTTCGATGCAAATTTAGTTAAAAATAAAGCCTCTTCAACTGCTGCATTACCACCACCCACAACCATTACTTCTTTATCTTTGTAAAAAAAACCATCGCAAGTAGCACACGCGGAAACTCCAAATCCTCTAAACTTAGTTTCACTTTCTAAATTAAGCCAGCGAGCTTGTGCCCCTGTAGATATGATAACAGAATCGGCTGTATAGGTAGTTCCACTTTCTCCAATTAATATAAATGGATTGCTGGTAAAATTTACCTCTTTGATCATATCATTTTCAAAAATCGTACCCACAGCTTCTGCTTGTTTTTGCATTTCCTCCATTAACCAAGGACCTTGTATTACATCAGAAAATCCAGGATAGTTTTCTACATCAGTAGTAGTAGTTAGCTGACCTCCGGGCTCCATTCCAGAAATAAGAGTTGGTTTAAGCATGGCTCTAGCAGCATATATTGCAGCAGTATATCCAGCTGGACCCGACCCTATGATTAATACTTTTGAATGTGATTCTTTATTTTGACTCATTTATTAAGTTTATTATCAGTAAAATTAATTTAGGTATATATATCTTGATGAAAAATATTAATGCTTGGTTATTAACAGAGGGTGCCCATGGCATGATCAGTCAAGTTGAAGGATTGGCAAAAGCGCTCAACGTAAATTTTATTCATAAAAAAATAGTTTACAACTCTTTCTGGAGTTTGATCCCACCTTCAATATCCCCCACAAGCAGGAATACTTTTAATTTTTCTAATATTATTGAGTACAATTCAGCAAACAAAAGGCCAACCCTTTTGATTTCATGCGGAAGAAAAAGTGTTATTCCATCTATAGTCCTTAAAAATTATTTACATACAAAAAATAATATGGAAGTTTATAATATTCATATTCAAGATCCAAAAGTACAAATTAACAATTTTAATTTTATTGTTGTTCCTGAACACGATCGATTAGAAGGAGAGAATGTTATTAAATCTAAGGGAGCTATTCATTATATTACAGACGAAGAAATTCAGGGCGCTAAAGCTCTGGCCTTAAGTAAAAATGTTTTAACCGTAATTCTTGGTGGCCCAACTAAACATTATTCTTTTTCATTAGGAGAATTAAAACAATTGTTTCATAAAATAGAACTACTTTTCCTTCACAAGGTTGAAGAAGTTAAAATTGTTTCCTCAAGACGTACACCGGAACTAGTAGTGAGTTTTTTACAAGATAGGTATAAGGATAATGCAAGAGTCGTTGTAGATTCTTCACTTTCCAGAAAAAACTATATTGAGGCCCTTGCCCAGGCTAAAAAAATTATTGTCACTTCCGATTCTATTTCCATGCTATCCGAGGCAGCCACTACAGGAGTGCCAATCTATTTAGCTAAATTAAAATCTTATAAAAATGATCATCGTTTTGATAGTTTTTTAAAATCATTTAAAAAACTTAATATAATTAAAGATTTAGAAACAAATGAAGATAGCTGGACTTATGATAAGCTTTATGAGACTAAAAGAATTGCTGAATTGTTAAAAAATAAAATTATATTGTCATGAGCTTTTTAAATTCTGTTAAAAATCAATCAAATAAATTAAGCGATCCTTTTGTTCACTGGGAATTTAATAACCCTCTTACAGAAAAGATGATTGATGAAATTTATAATACCGAAATAGACGATCCTACTAGATATGAAATTAACTATGATGGAACCAGAGCTATAGATGGAGGAGACGGAAATTTTAGGGAAGGAATTTCTGATGGTGGAAAGGCATTAAAATTTAGATGTTTTTTAGAAAAACATAACACCCAAGAATTTCCGGAGTTGTTCAGCCTAGTTCAGGAGCTACAATCAAAAAAAACACACGAGCATATCGGTTCTTTAATTGGTAAGGATTTGTCAAAATCCTATGTAAGACTTGAGGTAATTTGTGATCGAAAAGGTTTTTGGCTAAAACCTCATTGTGATATTAAGGAAAAATTGCTTTCTTGCCTCCTGTTTGTAAATCGTTTTGGAGAGTCTGAAGATCTTGGAACAGACTTTTATAGTTCCAAATTAAAATTGGTAAAAACAGTTCCTTACAAAAATAACTATGGTTACTTTTTTAGTAGTGACAAAAATAGTTGGCATGGCATGGAAAAAAAAGTGATTCAAAAAGACAGAAGATGTATACAAATAAATTACGTTACTTTTAAAACTGATTGGCCCGTTTTGTAGGACTATAAATCCTGAATGGGCATAACTCCCATTTTTTTATTTTTCATTGATATAATCGCTTCAGTGCAAGCAATCGCTCCTGCTAATGTGGTGAAGTAAGGAATACCATTATTCAGTGCTGACCTTCTCAAAGACTTTGAATCCTCTATAGATTTTTTCCCAGAAGTTGTATTGATCACAATTGATATTTTTTTATCATCCAAATATTCTACTACGTGAGGGGACCCTTGAGTGGCTTTGTTGATTTTTTTACAAATAATGCTTTCAGAATTTAAAATCTCAGCAGTGCTATTGGTTGCCAGTAGGTTGAATCCAAGATCTAATAATTTTTTTGCAAAATTTTTAATGTGAGGTTTGTCTTTGTCATTTACAGATATAAACACCGTCCCTTCTTTTGGTAGTGTATTACCTGCAGAGATCTGGCTTTTGGCATAAGCCATACCAAAGTCAGTGTCTATTCCCATAGATTCTCCTGTTGATTTCATTTCAGGACCCAGGATTGTGTCAACCTCTGGAAATTTATTAAAAGGGAAGACTGCTTCTTTTACAGAAAAGGTTTTCAATTGTTTATTTGGTATGTTTAGGTCCTTAAGCTGCAAACCTGACATTACTTTAGTTGCTATTTTTGCTACGGAAATATTAGAAGCTTTCGAAACAAAAGGAACGGTTCTACTAGCTCTTGGGTTTACTTCTAAAACATAAATATTCTTATCCTGTATGGCAAATTGTATGTTGATTAACCCCACAACTCCAATGCTAGTAGCTAATTTTTTAGTTTGTTTTTTTACTTCATTAATTATTTCTTCAGAGAGAGAGTAGGGCGGTATACAGCAAGCAGAATCTCCAGAATGAATACCTGCTTCTTCTATATGCTCCATGACACCTGAAACAAAAACATTCTCTCCATCGCAAATAGCATCCACATCCACTTCAATTGCATCATTCAAAAAACGGTCTAATAAAACTGGATTATTTCCAGAAACTTTCACGGCTTCTTGTATGTATCTTGTGAGCTGTTCATCGTCATGAATAATTTCCATAGCTCTACCGCCAAGAACGTATGAGGGCCTAATAACGAGAGGATATTTAATTTTTTTTGCAATCTCAAAAGCTTCCTCCTTAGATCTAGCCAAACCATTCTCAGCTTGTTTTAAGCCAAGCTCGTTTATTAAATTACTAAATCTTTCCCTATCCTCAGTTAGATCAATAGAATCTAGAGGGGTTCCAAGGATTGGATAGCCATTATCATGAATAGCTTTTGCCAACTTTAAAGGTGTCTGGCCGCCAAACTGAACAATTACTCCTTTTAATTTTCCCTTTAAACTTTCTTTCTTTAAGATTTCTAAAACAAACTCTTCAATCAATGGCTCAAAATAAAGCCTGTCACTTGTATCATAATCTGTAGATACAGTTTCGGGATTACAATTGATCATAATGGTTTCGTAATCTAATTCACTCAATGCATAACTTGCCTGACAACAACAGTAATCAAATTCAATTCCTTGCCCTATTCTGTTAGGACCGCCTCCAATAATTACTACTTTTTCTTTTGTAGTAGGATTAGATTCACAATCGTTGGCATCATCAATTCCAGTGTCGTATGTTGAATACATATAGGGAGTTTGAGAATCAAATTCAGCAGCGCACGTATCAACTTTTTTATAGACAGGAACAATTCCCAACACATTCCTTTTTAAAGTAATTTCAGATAGTGGCTTATTCGTTAATGTAGATATTTGCTTATCACTAAATCCAGATGATTTAATAAATTTAAAAAAACCCCTATTTTCTAAAGCATCGGCTTTGACTATTTCTTTTTCAATACCAGTGATTTCCTTAACCTGCTTTAAAAACCAAGGATCAATTTTAGTTATTTCGTATAACTCTTCTAATGAAAAATTCATTCTAAAAGCTTCTGCTACATAAAGTATTTTTTGAGGGATGTTTTCACTAAGTTTTTTTTTCAACTCCTCTTTATTGATAGAAATTGAATCTAGGCCATCCAACCCAACCTCCAGAGAGACTAATGCTTTTTGTAAAGATTCTTTAAAATTCCTTCCAATAGCCATTGTTTCACCAACTGACTTCATGGCAGTGCCAAGCACTGCTTTTGATTTTTGAAATTTTTCAAAAGCAAATCTTGGTATTTTGGTTACAACATAATCAATAGTTGGCTCAAATGATGCAGGAGTATTTCCAGTAATATCATTTGTAATTTCATCTAGCGTATAACCTATGGCTAGCTTTGCGGCCACTTTTGCTATTGGAAAACCAGTAGCTTTAGATGCTAATGCGGAAGATCGAGATACTCTTGGGTTCATTTCAATAACAATCATTCTTCCGTCCTTAGGATTGATTGCAAACTGAACATTAGAACCACCTGTCTCAACACCTATTTTTCTCAGGCAATCAATAGATGCGTTTCGCATAACCTGGTACTCTTTGTCGGTTAAAGTTAAAGCGGGAGCGACTGTCATGGAGTCCCCAGTGTGAATGCCCATCGGGTCTATATTTTCAATACTACAAATAATAATACAATTATCTTTTTTATCTCGAACCACTTCCATCTCAAACTCTTTCCAACCCACTAAAGACTCTTCTACGAGGACTTCGTGTGTAGGGGATAAAGACAGGCCATTTTTTAATATTTTTAAATATTCCTCCTCTGTATTTGCAACTCCTCCGCCAGTCCCACCCAAAGTAAATGAAGGTCTGATAATTACGGGGAGATTTATTTCTTCTAATATTTTTTTGGCCTGATCAATAGAGGTGCAAATCAAAGATCTTGCAGATTCCAAGCCTATTTCATTCATGTGTTTTTTAAATTTTTGTCTATCCTCTGCTTTATCAATTGCCTCTGCATTGGCTCCAATGAGCTCTATATTGTATTTTTTTAATATGCCGTTTTTGTGAAGCAGCATGGCTGCATTCAAACCTGTCTGACCACCCATAGTTGGCAGAATTGCATCTGGCTTTTCTATCTTGATAATCTCTTCTAAAATTTCAGATGTAATTGGCTCAATATAGGTTTTATCAGCAACATTAGGGTCGGTCATAATAGTTGCTGGATTAGAATTAATTAAAATAACTTTATAACCCTCTTTCTTCAGCGCTTTACAGGCTTGAGTTCCAGAGTAATCAAATTCGCAAGCCTGCCCAATAACAATAGGACCAGCACCAATAATTAATATAGTTTTAATGTCAGTTCTTTTTGGCATTGGATTTTATTATTTCTATAAATTGTTTAAATAAATAATTGCTATCGTGAGGACCTGGGCTTGCTTCTGGATGATATTGCACAGAGAAAGCAGATTTGTCGCTAGAAGAAATCCCTTCAATACTACCGTCAAATAAAGATACGTGAGTTATGTCGATGTCTTTAGGTAAGGTAGATTTGTCAATTTCAAAACCATGGTTTTGAGAAGTGATTTCTACTTTTTCAGTAAGTAAATTTTTGACTGGATGATTTGCACCTCGATGTCCTTGATGCATTTTTTTAGTCGTGCAGCCTAGTGCGTGACCAAGCAACTGATGTCCCAAGCATATTCCAAAAAGAGGAATCTTTTTCTCTAATATTTTTTGTATGCAAATTTTTGCAAAATTAGATGTTGCAGCAGGGTCACCTGGACCATTTGATAAAAAAATACCATCTGGGCTAAGTTCTAAAATTGTCTCAAAAGAACTATCAGCAGGAACAACTGTTACTTTACATTCTAAATTAGAAAAATTTCTTAAGATGTTTTTTTTAATTCCATAATCAATGGCTACAATATGAATCGAATGCTGGTTATTTTTTTTGTATCCTAATTTTTTATCCCAAAGAGCCACATCTTCCCATTGATAGGTTTTTTTACAGCAAACCTTCAGCGTTAAATCCAAACCTTTTAGACCCCCCCATTGCTTACATTGTTCTAAATAAAAATCTTTAGTTTTGGTATTGGCTTTGTCATGTACAATAGTTCCTTTTAAGGAGCCTTTTTTTCTAATCAAATTAGTTAATGCTCTAGTATCTATTCCTGAAATTCCAACAGTATTATTTTTTTTAAGCCATTCATTTAAATTTTCTAAAGAGCGGTAGTTAGACGGATCGGTAACTTCTTTTCCAAAAATTACGCCCTTTAACCATATTTTATTAGACTCAGTATCTTCCAAGTTGGTGCCAACATTACCAATATGAGGGAAGGTAAAATTAATAATTTGATCTGAATAAGAGGGGTCTGTAATAATTTCTTGGTAGCCTGTCATGGAGGTGTTAAAACAAACCTCACCCACAGCATACGACTCCGTACCCAGTCCAAAACCTTGAAAAGAGGTTCCGTCTTCTAAAATTAAAATACCTGTAGATTGCTGATTATATAAATATTCTGATTCTGCCGTTATTTCTTTATTTAACAAAAATACAACTCATAGGTTAAAGAATCATTCGTATAAAAAAAACTTGGGCGGAACATATGAAAAAGACTTAAACTCGTCAAGCAAGTAAAGTAGAATAGTGTATAAAAAAAATTCCAATGTCAGAAATATTTAAAAAAATAAACCTATCTCTCAACGATGCAATTAAAGCAAAAAATTCTGATCGAGTTTTAACATTAAGATCCATAGTGTCTCAAAAAAAAGACAAAGAAATTGAGCTTAGAACAGAAGATCAAAAAGAAGTTTCAGATGCAGATATAACAAATATTCTAAATAAGATGATGAAGCAAAGAAAAGAATCTATTGAAATGTATGAAAAGGGAGCAAGGAAGGATCTAATAGAAAAAGAAAAATCAGAAATTGCAATTATAGAAGAATTTTTACCTGAGCAAATGGGTGATGACGAAGTTATAAAAGTTTGCAAAGAAGCCATTGCAGAATCTTCCGCTCAAAGCATAAGAGACATGGGAAAAGTAATGCAGGTTTTGAAAAGTAAGTATTTAGGAAAAATGGACTTTGCAAAAGCAGGAAAGATTTTAAAAGAACAGCTACAAGGATAATGAAGTATCCAAAATCATATCTTGAAGAAATTAGACAAAGACTAAAAGTATCAGATGTTGTTGGGTCTACAGTTAAGCTCACGAAGAGAGGCAAGGAATTTGTAGGATTGTCTCCGTTCACCAATGAAAAAACACCTTCCTTCACAGTTAATGATGAAAAAGGTTTTTATCATTGTTTCAGCAGTGGTGAACATGGAGGTATTTTTGATTTTTTAACAAAAATTGAAAAACTTACTTTTGGTGACGCAGTCAGAAGATTGGCTTCCAAAGCAGGAATGTCAGAATATAAATTTTCAAAATTAGATGTGGAAACTGAAAAAAAAGTAAAACGATCTGAAAAAATTTTTCAATTATTTTTCAATTATTGCCACAAAAATATTTTTACAGAAGAAAACAAAAATCATTTAGATTATCTATTAAATAGATCTTTAAAAAAAGCTACTATAGAAAATTTTCAATTAGGTTTTTGTGATGATGGCAGTCGTGCAAGTAATCATTTTTTAAAACTTGGATATCACGAAAAGGAATTGATTGAGACAGGGTTATTTTATTTACACGAGCAAAAAAATATTTTAATTCCAAGGTTTAAAAATAGAATTATTTTTCCTATCAAGAATTTATTTGGAGAGTTTATTGGTTGCGGTGGAAGAACAGTGCTGTCTTCAGTTCCAGCAAAATATATCAATTCTCCAGAAACTATTTTTTTTAAAAAAGGAAATAACCTATACAATTTTAATAATGCTAAAAGTGAAAATAAAAATACAGATTATCTTTTAATCGTCGAAGGATATATGGATGTAGTTAGTCTATACAATCATGATATCAAAAATGTTTGTGCATCCTTGGGAACTGCCATTACTGACAACCAGATAAACCTAGCATGGAGAAACTTTAAAAATATAATTATTTGCTTTGATGGAGATAAGAGTGGTTTTGCTGCTGCTTACCGCGCAGCAGAAAAGCTTATCAAAATATCAAAAGCAAATCATACGGTTTCATTTATGATCATGCCCCAAGGTCTAGATCCAGATGACTATGTTGGTAAGTTTGGAAAAGATGGCTTTACCAGTTTAGTTAAGAAAAAAAAAGACATTACAGAATTTGTATTTGAATATGCCACTAAACAACTACAAGATTACAGCGCCTCCTCACTTGCGGATTTAGAAAAAAGACTAATGGATATTGCAGATACAATTGAAGATGTGATTATCAAAAAGTACTATAAAGGCTTTTTCAAAAATAAAATTTTTGAAAATCTAATTAAAAAAAATAAAAACAAGCTCAATAAGTTTCAGCTCTCTAGTAAGTTTGATATTGATAGATTGGAAATGTCGGAGTTAGAAGTGAAGGAATTTTCTTTATGCCAGCTATTAATTAAATTTCCAGAAATGTCGGAAAAAAATATAGAAAGAATATCAGAAATAGATCTCAGTCTAGAGCTTACTAAAAAAATCCGTACCGCTCTTCTGGATATTTCTCTCAATGGAGATAATTGCAATTATGAAAAAATAAAAGAAATTTTGCTTGGTGCTAATATTCAAAATATAGACACTTTTTTGAAATTTGTGGATGCAAATTCTTTTATGACCAATGTTGATTCTGATACATTTGTAAGCCTAATTGAAGACTATGAGCTACAATTGAAAAAAATTCAAAAAGATAAGAAAATAGAGGAATTGGAAAAATCATTTTCTTCCAATATGAGCGAACAGGCTTTGAATGAGCTAATTTCACTTAAAAACAGCAATAATTTATAGATTTATCTTTTCAAATTTTGAAAAAAAAATATAAGTTCCCAAAGGAAAAACGTGGAAAAATTAATATCCAAATCATTTGAACGACTAATGGAAAAAGGCCTTAGCAGGGGCTTTATTACCTATGAGGAATTGCAAAAATCTTTAGGTAAAAGAAATGCAAATGTTGAAAGTTTAGAAAAATCTGTTTTACATATATTTGATCAAGCAATTTGTTTTGTTAAGAAAAAATCGGATTTTAAAGTTAAAAAACTAGAATCTGAGACATCTAAGCAGCCAAAAAATCAAGATAGAAGTGACGACCCTATTAGAATGTATCTTCGTGAAATGGGTGGAGTGGAATTATTATCGAGAGAAGGTGAGATTGCAATTGCAAAAAGAATAGAGTCTGGAAAATATGTAATGGTGAGCTCTTTGTCAGAAAGTCCGGTTACAGCTAAAAAAATATTTGAGTGGGAAGAAAGACTAATCAATAACGAGATGTTAGTCAGGGATATTATTGATCTTGACACCAATTTTCTAGATGATGATAAATTAAAAAAATCAATTAAAGAAAAAAAAGAAAAAGAAGAGAAATTAAAGAAAAAAGAATCTAAGGAAAAAGGTGAAGAAACCAATACTACGACCGCTGATATTGTAGATGATGATGATGAGTTCAATATTTCTTTAGCTTCTTTAGAAATTGAACTAAAACCAAAGATTTTAAAAACTTTTGAAAATATCTCAAAAAATTATAGAAAATTAATAGCCTATCAAGAAGAGAGCTTGCAATGCATATTAAGCAGTCAAAAATTTTCCGACAGCAAGAAGAAAAATTACGAAAAAATTAAAAAAGAAATTATGGAAGAGATGCTTGGTTTGCAATTCAATCAAGTAACCCAAGAAGATCTCGTCGCTTTAAATTATAATGAAAACAAAAAAGCAATCAATTTAGACGGGGATTTAATGCGTGCGGCTCTTAAATATGGAATTTCAAGAGATGATTTTATTAAATTTTATGTTGGCAACGAACTAAATCCTAATTTTGAATCTTTTTTAAGTGGAGATAAAAATTGGTCTAAATTTTTTAAGAACGAACAAAAATTATTTAAGATTTCAAGAGAAAAACTCACCGACTTAAGTAAAAATATTGGAATTTCTATTTCAGATTTTAAAATTTTAGTAAATAAAATTAAAAAAGGTGAAAGAGAGTCGAGAATTGCAAAGAAAGAAATGATCGAAGCCAATTTGAGATTGGTAATTTCTATTGCAAAAAAATATACTAATCGAGGACTTCAATTTCTAGACTTAATTCAAGAAGGAAATATTGGTTTAATGAAAGCCGTTGATAAATTTGAGTATAGAAGGGGTTATAAATTTTCAACTTATGCAACTTGGTGGATTAGACAGGCAATAACTAGATCCATTGCTGATCAAGCACGAACGATCAGGATTCCAGTTCACATGATAGAAACAATTAATAAAATTGTAAGAACTTCTAGACAAATGATGAGCGAATATGGAAGAGAGCCTACACCAGAAGAGCTATCTAAAAAATTAGCAATGCCTTTGGAAAAAGTTAGAAAAGTTCTTAAAATTGCAAAAGAGCCAATTTCACTAGAAACTCCAGTAGGAGATGAGGATGATAGTAGTTTAGGAGATTTTATTGAGGATACCAATGCCTTGATTCCTGTAGACGCAGCAATTCAAACAGGATTAAAAAATTCAACCACAAAAGTTTTGGCATCTCTTACTCCAAGAGAAGAGAGGGTATTGAGGATGAGATTTGGTATTGGAATGAATACTGACCACACCTTGGAAGAAGTTGGGCAACAATTCTCTGTTACCCGAGAGCGAATTAGACAAATCGAAGCTAAGGCTCTTAGAAAGCTTAAGCATCCAAGCAGATCAAGACAGCTAAAAAGTTTTTTAGATAATTAATCTGTTTTTCTTTTTTTTAAGAGGTGGTATAAAAAATTTAAGGGCCTGTAGCTCAGTTGGTTAGAGCCCCCCGCTCATAACGGGGTTGTCCGGGGTTCAAATCCCTGCGGGCCCACCAAAGTTCATGAAGAAACCTAATTTTCAAAGCTATTTATTACTTTTCATTCTTGCTGCCATATGGGGGTCAGCTTTTTTTAACTACAAAATCGTCCTAAGAAGTTTTGATATTTTTATTTTAGCTTCCGGAAGGTTGTTTTTTGCAAGTATATTTTCCATTGCTATTTCAGTATTTTTTTTAAGTTCTGTAAAATTAAAAGATTTTTATTCCAGAGATTTTTATTGGTTTTTGTTAATTGGATTAATAAATTACGCTATTCCTTTTGTGTTCATTGCGATCGGTATTGATAAAATGAGCAGTGGGTTGGCTGCATTGCTTATGTCGGCCGGACCTTTTTATGCGATAATCCTGTCCCATTTTCTTACTGATGATAAGTTTAATAGATTTAAATTTATAGGAACTTGTATTGGTTTTTTGAGTGTTTCAATTTTAGTCTACGACCAAATATATATTACTGAAAATACTAATTTAATTTCTGTTTTGTTTGTGATGGGGGCGTCATTTTTTTATATTATTGGAGGCCTGATCATAAAAAAAATTACTACCAGATATAACAATGAAACCATAACTTGCTTTTCTATGATATGGGCAACTTTATTATTAGCTCCGCTTACTTTTTATTTTAACCCCAATCTAATTGGAATGACATTTCATATAGAAAGTTTTTATAGCCTAATTTATCTGGGAATTGTTTCAACTGCGATTGCTTTTTACATAAGAGCAAAACTAATTATTAATAATGGATTAGTGTTTATGTCCCAAGTTTCACTACTTCTACCAATTTTCGGTGTTTTTTTTAGCTATCTTTTTTTAAAAGAAGCATTTTACCCAAGCATGGCAATCTCATTGGTATTTTTGATTATGGGCCTATTTATTTTGCAAAAAGGATATAAAAAAACTAAGCCTTAGTTATTCGTAATATATTCATTTAGACTTTGAATCAGTCCTTCAAACTTTTTATTAGCAATAATGGAAGCAAATTCTTCTCTTTGGGTTCTGGCCAAGCTCAATCCTTCCACAACTAAGTCTCGTATAATTAAATTACCATCCACTAAAAAAACTCTCCAATTAACAGCAATTTCCTGCTTATCTTTTAAAGATACAATTTTAGAGTTAACCAGAACGTAATTATCGCTAATTTTTTTAGAACCCGTTACTTTCACTTCTTGGTCTGAGTAATCCTTAAGTTTATTGGATAGGTTTTTGGAAAAAAAAACTTTAAAAGTAGAGACAAATTCAGAAATTTGCTTATCAGAAAGATTTTTTCTCTCCTGCCCAAGCGTGTATTTTGCTAGACCTGCCACATCAACTGCATTGAGGGCTAATTTTTCTAACTGTTCTCTCTTATCTTTATCGCTAATAGCATTATTAAGAATGATTTTTTTTGCATTTTGGGTTGTTTCTAAAATAAAATTTTCAGCATTCTTTTCAAAAGCAAAACTGATATTTGAAAAAAATAAAATTAATGTAAATGATAATGCTATTTTTTTTATCATATATTGAAATTAGTTTTTTTATTTAAAATTTTTCCACTCATCTTCTGATCCGGATGAATTGGAAATAAGATTTTCTCTTTTTTGTAAATATAAACTTCTAACAGTAGAATACAAATCTACAGAATTTTTTTCTAAGCTTTCGAAATTTTTTAAATTTTTCGCTCTAAAATCTACGTTATCAAATCCTCTTTCCACGTAATAAGTGCTATCTCCAAAATTCTCATCTAAAACTGTCTGGTCCCCAACTGTTGTTAAGTAAAAAGGATCAAGTAATGAATTGGCAACTTTTCCCATGGCATCTCTAGTTGTGCTTGGCCCAAAAAGAGGAAGCATTAGATAGCAACCACTTCCTACGCCCCAAAAGCCCAAGGTTTGTCCATAGTCTTCTTGGTCAATTTTTTTAAATCCTAATTTTTCAGCCGGGTCAAATATTCCTAAAATTCCAACCGTTGTATTTATTAAAAACCGCCCACTATCATTGTAGAAATTTTTATAATTTCCTTGCAATAAGTGATTTGGAATAGTTACAGTATGCGAAACATTAGACGTTACGTTTCTTACTCCCTTTTGAATTACATTCGGAAGGTAGGAGTATCCTTTCGCAACTGGTTTAAATATAGTTCTATCTAGTCCCTGATTAAGAGAAAAAACAGCCCTATTGATTTTTTCAAAACAATCCTTAGTTTCTGCAAATGAATCATTTGCAGATGTTAGAATAAAAGCTGACAATAGTATTTTAGTTAATAATTTCATTTTTTCTTATGTTTTTTTTAACTATATAGGTATTTATAAATTAATTTAAACATATAAATTATAATGAAATTTGTAAAAATTCCATCTTTTAACTTTGATAAAATGCAGGCAAGGCCCTTGAAGTATATAATTATTCATTATACTGGAATGAAATCTCAAAAAGTAGCTATAAAAAGATTACAATCAAAGGTTGCAAAAGTCAGCACTCATTATTTAATATCCAAAAGAGGAGTTACTTACCAAATGGTTAGGGACCAACACGTAGCTTGGCATGCTGGAAAATCAAAATGGGGGAATGATAAAAATTTAAATTTAAACTCCATAGGAATTGAGTTGGTCAATAAGGGAGATGAAAAATTCCCATTTTTGCAGATAAAAAGTTTATGCATGCTCATAAAATACCTAAAAAATAAGCATAAAATTCACAAAAAATACGTTCTTGGACATTCCCACATTGCCCCAGGAAGAAAGGCCGATCCAGGCATTCATTTTCCTTGGAAAAAATTAGCTAATCAAAAATTATCTAACAACCATTGAATTTATTAATTTTTTTGACTATATAACAATTGCTAGTTGGTTGAATGATAGCTTTTAACTTAGGTTAAAAGAGGAAAGTCTGGGCTCCATAGGAAAAAGTACCAGGTAATTCCTGGCAAGAGTGATCTTAGGGATAGTGCCACAGAAAATAAACCGCCTAATCAAGGCAAGGGTGAAAAGGTGAGGTAAGAGCTTACCGGTTTTTTAGCAATAAAAAACGCATGGAAAACCCTACTTGGAGCAAGACCAAATAGGAGTAGCGTAGTTAATTTATTAACTAAATTTCCTAAATTAGCTACTCGGGTTGGTTGCTTGAGCTACTTGGTGACAAGTAGCCTAGAGAAATTATCATTTTAAATGACAAAACCCAGCTTACAGGCCAACTAGCAAAAAACTCAATATTTTTTCAAAATAAGAACAAAAATAGAACAACTTGCAATTGAATTAATCCAATTGACTATTTTTAAAAATACCATACAAACCCATAATATCCCATATGGGAATAAAAATGAAATTTAAAAATGTTTATTTCTACATTCGAAAACAGATTAGACAAAAAAGGAAGGGTATCCGTGCCTGCAACATTTAGATCTCATTTATCAAGCCTGGGTTATAACGGTGTGGTTTGCTACCCATCTTTTACAAACTCTTCAATTGAATTTTGTCCGCAGAGTAGAATCGAAAAGATTATGGAAACTATCGACAATCTGAATCCTTTTGAAGAAAATAGAGATGTTTTTTCAACTTCTATTTTGGCAAACAGTCACCAATTAAATTTTGATACTGAAGGAAGAGTTACGTTAACAGAAAAATTAATCAAACATACAGGTGTGAAGGAAAAAGTTTTATTTGTAGGTCAGGGAAAAACTTTTCAGATGTGGGAACCTTTGCAATTTAGAAAGTTTAGCGATGAAGCTAGAAAAAAAGCAAAATCTGAAAGATCTAGCTTGAAATGGAATCAAAACAATTAAACCAAGGGAGATAAAACATGACAATTAATATAACAGCGCCAGAATTAAGAGAGTTAAAGCCAAGAATCGTAGTGTTGGGGGTTGGTGGAGCAGGAGGAAATGCAATTAACAATATGCTTGATGCTCAAATCGAGGGTGTAGAATTTTTTGCAGCCAACACAGATGCCCAGGCTTTAAAAAGTAATTTTGCAGAATGTAAAATTCAACTTGGAGCAAATTTAACTCGTGGTTTAGGTGCTGGCGCTAAGGCAGATATTGGACAAGCTGCAGCAGATGAATCAATGAATGAAATTATAAATTTATTACAAGGTGCAAATATGGTTTTTGTAACTGCTGGCATGGGAGGTGGAACAGGAACTGGAGCCGCTCCTGTGATTGCTAAAGCTGCAAAAGATTTAAATATTTTGACAGTTGGAGTTGTTACAAAACCTTTTATGTTCGAAGGACCCGGAAGAATTAGAGTTGCAGAGAGAGGCTTGGAAGAACTAAGAAAATATTGTGATACTATGATTGTAATTCCAAATCAAAATCTTTTTAAAGTTGCAAATGAAAAAACGACTTTTCCAGATGCTTTCAAAATGGCAGACAATGTTTTGATGCAAGGCGTAAAAGGAATAACAGACTTAATTGTAAAACCAGGTCTAATTAATTTAGATTTTGCTGATATCGAAACAGTAATGAGCGGCATGGGTAAAGCAATGATGGGAATGGGAGAGGCAGAAGGAGAAAAAAGAGCAGTAGAAGCTGCGGAAGCTGCAGTCGCAAATCCATTAATTGATGAGTATTCTCTTAAAGGAGCCAGAGGACTATTAATTAATATAACTGGAGGCAACGACATCACTTTATTTGAAGTTGATGAAGCTGCTAACAAAATTAGAGCTGAAGTTGATCCGTCAGCTGAGATTTTAGTTGGAACAACTTTTGATGAAAATCTTGCAGGCAAATTAAGAGTGTCTATTGTTGCAACTGGTCTTAATGGAGAGGTAGCTTCAGGAAAGCCAGTAGTTAGTATGATCAGACACATACAAAATAGAAATAATGGCTATTCAAGACCGTCTACTTTTTCCGGAAGTTATTCTTCACTCCAAACTTCCTCACTACAACCAACAACAAACGGACCTACTGCTCACATGGCAACAGAAGGTGCGACTGCATTAGACATGAATAGCTATTCAAATCAAGAGATGCAGGAAACCACCGATTCTCAAATAAACAATCAACAAGTAATTCATGAAGATGCTCAAACTGAAATTACCCCCCAAGAAAATCAGCCTGAGCATTCAGAAATGAACATAGGCGAAGATTCTCTTTTTAATGAAGAGGCTCCTACTGATTTTGTGGAAGAAAGTTTTGAAAAAGTGGAGGAAGAAACTCAGCTTTTTACAAGCGACCAAGAAGTAAACAATTCAATTTCGATAGAAGAATCGTCGAATTCAGAATCTCCAGAACAATCAATGAATGAAAATTTTTCTGAATTAAATTCTGAAGATAAAAATGATTTAGAAATACCTGCTTTTTTAAGAAGACAGACAAACTAATCATTATTGAAAATTAATGTCACTGGATATGAATCCCCACTATCCAGTGATGTTAAACGAAGTCATCACCTCACTAGAGCCAAGAAGCAAAACAACCATTGTAGATTGTACCTTTGGTTGCGGTGGGTATAGCCAAAAAATATTAGAGACCTTTCCTGACTGCAAGGTCGTTGGAATTGATAGAGATCCATCTGTACAAGAATTTGCGACCATCTTAGAAAAAAAATTTAAAAATAGATTTTTTTTTATTAACGATAAGTTTAGCAACCTTGAAGAAATTATTAACAAACATAAAGATGAGATTGGGTCTTTTGTGTTTGATTTTGGAATATCTTCCTTTCAATTGGATAATCATGATAGAGGATTTTCTTTTAATTCTAACATAAAGTTAGATATGAGAATGGGTAAAAACAAAATTAGTGCTTATGAGCTTTTAAATGAAGCTTCCCTAGAAGATCTTAATAGTATCATTAAGATATTTGGAGAGGATAAAGATCACAAAAAAATTGCAAAAGAAATTGTTAGGACAAGAGATATAAAGCCAATTCATTCAACCCAAGATTTATGCAATGCAATTTTAAAAGCCAAAGGAAATAAGTATTTCAAAAAAAACCCATCTACCAAAACATTTCAGGCTATTAGAATGATTGTTAATCAGGAGCTTTCAGAAATATTTAATTCATTAACGAGAGTTATTAAAATTTGCAATCCAGACACTATAGTAACTGCGGTAACCTTCCATTCTCTTGAAGACCGAATTGTAAAAAAAATTTTTAATATCAGTAAAGATTCAGATCAAAATCCTTCTCGATACATTCCAACTACTCATCAGGAAAAAAAAGAAACATTCATTCAAAGAGTTAACAATAGGGCCTTAAAACCATCTGAGCAAGAAATCGTATCTAACCCAAGATCAAGGTCTGCCAAGTTAAGGTCTGCTACTAAAATTGGCAAGGGTACTATAAGTATGGATAGAAAGGCATTAAAAATGGAAAGACTTTTTCAATTAGAGGAAAAATACAATGCCTAAAAAATATGTAGCTAGTTTATTTTTCCTATTTCTGGGCCTCATAAGTATTCATTTTTTGAAAAATGAAACTAGAGAAATGGAGGTAAAAATAGAAAAGCTTTCTAAAAATATTTCTTATTTAAAGCAAGATTTGGAAGTGGAAAAGTTAGAGTTTTATTATCTGTCCAACCCGGAAAGAGTATCTAAATTAGCCCAAGAGTATTTACCGAAAGATTATATCTCCTTATTCCCCAATCAATTAACTATTAATGAAAAAAAATAAACAACTAAATTTGTATTTTAGTGAGCAGCCCGAGCTTGCAAAAAAAAAGAATGACGATGGCAGAAATAATATTATTATTTCTTTTTTTATTATTTTTTTTCTTATCATTTGTCTTAGATTAGTTTTTTTAGGATTTGAAAGAAAAGCTTTTGCAGGAACAAAAAATTACGAAGGCTTATTTTATGAACGCAGAGACATTGTTGATAACCAGGGGTCTATATTAGCAAAAAATATCAATACTTTTGACCTTGTTTTGAGAAAAAATAAAGTAAAAAATTTTGATAATGTCTTATTAAAAGTAAAATTAAATTTTCCAGAAGTTAATATCAAATACATAAAATCAAATTACAAAGAGAAAAATACTTTAGTTTTAAAAAAAAATCTTTCTCCATCAGATTATAATAAAATAATAAACCTAGGGGAACCCTCTTTGGAGTTATTTAAGAGAGAAATAAGAATCTACCCTCATAAAAATTTATTTGCGCATATTTTGGGAAAAACAGACTCTGATAACTATGGAATTTCCGGAATAGAAATGCATATGGATGAGCGATTAAGAGATAAATCAAAAGTAAATGTTCCTGTCGAATTGTCGTTAAATGCCAATATTCAGTATTCAATTCATGAGGAATTAACGAAAGGGGTAAATAATTTTTCAGCTATTGGCGCAGCAGCTATTTTGATGGATGCGAATACTGGAAAGATAATTTCTATAGTCTCCCTACCAGATGCAGATAACAATTTAAGAAATAGCAATGAGTTAAAAAATAATTTAAGTAGAGCCACCAAGGGTTTATATGAGCTGGGTTCTGTTTTTAAAACTTTTGCTATAGCAAGTGCATTAGAAAATAAAGCAATTGGTAAAGACACGATTTTTTTAAATCTCAGAAACAGAGTATATTGTGGTAAATTTCCCATTGATGAATATCGATGGGATAAGTCTAAGAAAGAACTTACAGTTCAACAAATATTAGTAAAGTCATCTAATATTGGAACAATCGAAATTGTAAAAAAGAATGGATTAGAAAATCAACAAAATTTTTTAGAAAATTTAGAAATTTTTGACATGCCCAGACTCGAGATACCGGAGTTATCCAAATCTAATAAAAATAGATGGGGTAAATGTAACACTTTAACCTCAGCCTATGGTCATGGGGTAAGTACAACATTATTACAATTAACAAGAGCTTATGCAGCAATTGTAAATGGAGGGGTGCTTCTAGATTCATCAATACTTTTAAATAGCAAATTAAATAAGAAAAGAGTGATTAGTAAAGAAACAAGTGTAATTATGAATCAAATGCTAAGGGCAAACGTCGATAGAAAGAACAAAACATCAGGGAGTGGGAGAAAAGCAGATATCGTCGGATATGATGTGTTGGGTAAAACTGGAACTGCACAGAAGCCATCCAAAAAAGAAAAAGGATATTCAAAAGAAATTTTAAATGTATTTGCATCAGCTTTTCCAAGCAAAAAACCCAAATACGTATTAACTGTATTGATAGATGAGCCAAAGGGGGCACCTCAAATTTGGAAGCATTCTAGAAGAGAGGCTGGATGGAACGCAGTTTATATAGCAGGTAAAATTATTCAAAAAATTGGCCCCAGTTTAGCCATAAACGATCTAGATTTACTTAACAATTATGCAAGTCATACAAAAAATAATTAATTCCAATAATTGCTCCGCAGATACCAGGACTCTGAGAAAAAGTGAAATTTTTTTTGATTTAGGAAGTAAAAGCAATAAAGACGGAGATTATTTTTTTAAAGCCTTAAAAAAAAAGCCATTATTTATTATAACTCAAAATCAAAAACGAAACCTATCTGGTAAAAATTTTATTATTGTAAAAAATATTTACTCTTTTTACGTTAAAAGCATTAGTCTGAAATTTAAAAAAAAGCCTAAGTATAAAATTGCAGTCACAGGTACTAATGGAAAAACGTCAGTAGCATTTTTTTATTATAAAATACTTAATCTACTTGGAATAAAAGTTGGTTCCATAGGAACTTTAGGAGTATTTGAGAACACAAAAAAAAGTAAAGGAAATTTAACCACTCCAGATTTTTTTTCTAATCACAAAAATCTAAATCATTTCTACAAAAAGAGAATTAACCATTCAATAATTGAAGCTTCCAGTCACGGCTTAAAACAAAATAGGTTAGAAAAGATTAATTTTGACTGTGGTATTTTCACAAATTTAACACACGATCATTTGGACTACCATCGGACTATGAAAGATTATCTAAATTCTAAATTAATCCTTTTTAAAAAACTAATTAAAAAAAATGGATTTTTAGTAACAGGGAGTGAAGTATTGGAATTTTCCCTATTGAATAAAATTTCAAAAAATAAAAAATTAAATTTATTATCTTACGGTAGAAAAGGAAATATTATAAAAATAATATCTAGTAAGCCTAATGGTCAATTTACAAAATTAAAAATAAATATTTTGGGAAAAGTCCATACCTTGAAATTAAAGTTGATTGGAAATTTTCAAATTGAAAATTTTTTAGCTGCCACACTTGCTTGCTATTCATCTGGTATTAGTTTTGAAAAAATATTTAGAATATGCTCTAGAATTGACAATCCTCCCGGCAGATTGCAGTTATTTAAAAAACAAAACAAAACTGTTATTATTGATTATGCACACACACCAGATGCCTTAGAAAAAACAATTATTGAAATTCAAAAATTTTTTAACAAAAAAATAAATATTGTCTTTGGTTGTGGTGGGGACAGGGATCATCAAAAAAGAAAAGCAATGGGAAAAATTGCATACAAATTATGTAACAAAATATATATAACCGATGATAATCCGAGGTATGAAAATGCAAGAAAAATAAGAATGCAAATTAAAGCAGGGTGCCCCAACGCAATTGTAGTTCCATCTAGAAAGCAGGCAATTAAAAGCTCTATCTCTATGCTAAATGAAGAAATCTTATTAATTGCTGGAAAAGGACACGAGGAGTTTCAGTTAATTAAGAACAAAAAAATAGCTTTTTCTGACCATCATTGCGTAACAAGATACTTAAAGTAAATGAATATTAACAGTATAGATCTTCAAAAAATTTTTAATAAAGAAATTCTTAATAAAAAAATAAATATAAATAATGTTACTATTAATAGCAAGGAGGTAACTGCCAAGTCTATTTTTTTTGCGATTAAGGGAAAAAATACTGATGGCCATTATTTTGTAAAAGAAGTAATAAAAAAAAGATCCAAAGTCATTGTTGTAAAAAATAATTTTAAAGTACCTAAAAATAATTTACATAAATTTATAAAGGTACGATCACCAATTAGATCTCTAGAAAATTTTGCAAAGTATCAAAGGCTAACATCACAAGGTAAGTTTGTGGGTATTACAGGAAGTTTTGGAAAAACAACTTTAAAATATATGCTGTCTTTTTTTCTAGAGCAATATGGGAAAACTTTCAGTTCTCCAAAATCTTTTAATAATCACTTTGGATTACCACTTTCTCTTTCCAATACTCCAAAAAATAGTCAATTTAATATTTTTGAACTAGGTATGAGCAGTTCAAGAGAAATTGATAAATTATCTCAGATATTAAGACCAGACATTGGAGTTATTACCAACATCGGTCCAGCTCATTTAAAAAATTTTAAAAACTTGAAAGCAGTTTGCTTGGCAAAAGCAGAAATTATGAATCATATCCAAGAAAATGGATACATTGTTTTAAATAAAGATGATTTTTATTTCAATACACTTTTTAAAATTGCTAATAATAAAAAATTGAAAATTATAACATTTTCTAAATCAAAAAAAGCTAATGTTCAATTATTAAAGATAATTAAAAAAAAAATAGTTATCAAATAACAGTAAAAGTTCTGAAAAAAAAATAACAATTCAAACCAACACTATTAACGATAGTTTCGTTGTAAATTTTTTAGCAACTTTATGTGTTTGCTCATATTTTAATTGTAGTTTGGAAAAAATTAAAAAAAGAGCTATTTTTTTTTTATTACCATCTGGTAGAGGAAATAAAATTATTAAAATAATTAAAGGAAAAAAAGTTCACATTATTGACGAGAGTTATAATGCCAATCCAATTTCGATGAAGAATGCTATTGAAAATTTTTCTTTATTCAATTCCCACAAAAAGAAAAAAATAGCAATAATTGGTGATATGCTTGAATTGGGTCAAAAATCTAAATTTTATCATCTTGAAGTGGCAAAGATTTTAAATAAAGCTGAAATTGATGAGATTTATTTAGTAGGTAAGGAGGTGGTTCACATTTATAATCAGCTTAAAAAAACTAAAACATGTTTCATTTCTAAAGATATTGTGCATTTTAAAAGCCTATTCCTAAAAATAGCAAATGAAAAATCTATTTTTTTGATAAAAGGATCTAATGGAATTGGATTAAATAAATTAGTAAATCAGCAAATTTAAAACTATGTTAAATTATTTTTTTTCTTATCTATCCGTTGACTATAGCTTCCTAAATGTTTTTAAATATATTACATTTAGAACTGGCGTTGCTATATTTACCTCATTAAGTGTGGTTCTTATTTTGGGTGGACCATTTATTAATTATCTAAAATCTTCAAAGCATTTTGATCAGCCCATTAGAAATGATGGTCCAATCTCACACATTATAAAAAAAGCAGGCACACCCACATTTGGAGGTGTTTTAATTATTTTTGCTGCAATATTAAGTTCTGTTCTATGGGCTGATATAAAAAATATCTATGTTCTTATCTGTCTTTTTTCAATTTTAAGCTTTTCATTAATTGGTTTTTTTGATGATTATTTAAAAATCAAAAAAAAAAATTCACAAGGTATTAAGGCAACATACAAATTCTTATTGCAAATCATTTTTGGCTTAATGATTGTTTATTTAATCAATATCTCAACCGCTGAGGATATAAGAGATATATTACACCTTCCTTTTTACAAAAATTTGGTTTTTGATCTTGGAATTTTTTATATTTTCTTTGGTGTGGTGGTAATAGTAGGCTCTTCTAATGCAGTTAATTTGACGGATGGCCTTGATGGACTGGCAACAGTACCTGTGATTCTAGTTTCATTAACCTTTATTCTTATTACCTATCTTGTTGGAAATGTTATTTTTTCTGATTATCTAAAATTAACATATATAAAAAATATAGCAGAAGTTTGTGTAGTACTGGGATCAATTGTTGGGGCAAGTTTAGGCTTTTTGTGGTTCAATGCCCCGCCAGCAAAAATTTTCATGGGTGATACTGGTTCTCTTGCATTAGGTGCTTTTTTGGGAACAGTTAGTTTAGTTTCAAAGCATGAGATAGCATTACTAATAGCCGGAGGACTTTTTGTTTTAGAGGCATCGTCAGTGATAATACAAGTGATATCTTTCAAATTGTTTGGAAAGAGAGTTTTTAGAATGGCACCTTTGCATCATCACTTTGAAAAAAAAGGCTGGGAGGAATCTACTATAGTTATACGTTTTTGGATTATTTCTGTAATTTTAGTTTTGATAGCCCTATCTAGCTTAAAACTAAGATAATGGTTTCTATTAGTAGTTTAAAAAATAAAAAAATACTTGTGTTTGGAATTGGAATTTCTGGCCAAGCCACAATTAGAAAATTACAAAAGAAAGTTAAAGATTTATCTGTGTGGGATGACAATGTAGTTCATCGCAATAGATTAAAAAAAATAACGAATATCAACCTAAATAGCAAATATTTTAAAGATTCTTTTGATTTTATAGTAATGAGTCCCGGAATTGATATTTACCAGCATTTACGTAGTTCATTTTTTATTAAAAATTTTAGTAAAATAATTACAGATGTCGACATTTTTATTAACTCAATTGATACTAATAAAAACAAAATTATTGCAATCACAGGAACAAATGGAAAATCAACTTTTTGTAAGCTCCTGTACCACGCCATCAAAGGAAAAGATAAAAACACTTTCTTGCTAGGTAATTATGGAAAGCCTGCATTAAGCTACAATTCAAAATCAATTAAGAACATATATATTCTTGAATTGTCTTCCTATCAAATTGAGTATTCTAAATTTTTAAAATTTCATGCTTGCGCAGTACTAAATATTTCACCAGATCATCTTGAGAGGCACAAAACCTTTTCAAATTATATTAATATTAAATTGAAAATATTTGACCACTTGTTACCAGGCGGTAAAGGCTTTGTTAATGAAAATTTCTCTTATAATAATCGAATTCAACCAAAAAAAAATGTAAGAAAAGTTTCTAATATAAAAACTTCTAATATTCAAAATAAATTTTTATTAAAAGAAAATTTTTTACCTAGTGTAAGTATAGTTTTTGCAGTACTGAAATTTTTAAAAATTTCAAATAAATTAATAATTAAAAGCTTTAACTCTTTTGTCCCGCTACCTCATAGACAAGAACTAATAAAAAAAATTAAAAACATTTCTTTTATTAATGATTCCAAGGCAACCAATTTTGATTCTGCAAATTTTTCTTTAAAGCATTACCAAAATATTTATTGGATTGCAGGTGGACTCGCTAAAAAAAATGATAAAGCAAAAATTGATATTGCTACCAAAAAAAAAATTGTTGGAACATATCTTATTGGAAAGAACATATCTCTATTTAAACAGGGCCTAAATATGAAAGAAAATTATCTTGTTTGCAAAACACTACCAGTCGCTATTCACAGTGCATTCAAAGATGCAAAGAGAAATAATTTTAAAAATAGCACTATATTGTTAAGTCCAGCCGCAGCTTCTTTTGATCAATTCAGAAACTTTAAAGATCGTGGGAATTTATTTAAAAAAATAGTAAAAAAAATAAAAAATGTTTAATCGACATGATAGTGGAATATTAGCTCAATGGTGGAGAAGTATAGACAAGACTTTGCTTTTTCTTGGATTGGCATTGCTCGTAGGAGGTAATCTTTTTAATTTTCTTTCCACTTCTACAATTGCTTCTGAAAAATTGTACGATAGTCGATATTTTTTATTTTATAAGCATATTTTTTTTTCATTTGTTGGACTTTCTATTTTAATTTTTTTTTCTTTTGTTAATAAAGATAAAATAAAATTATATGGAATAGCTGGATTTATTTTTTTTGTTATTTTATTAATTTTTGTTTATTTTTTTGGCGTTGAGGTCAAAGGCTCCAAAAGATGGTTGAATTTATTTTTTTTTCGAATTCAGCCTGTAGAGTTTGTGAAGCCATTTTTAATATTAGGTCTTTCATTAATTTTATCCTCCTCAAAATACTCATTAAATACAAGGTTTTTTTTAACGTTCCCTTTAGTTTTCTTTTTAGTAGCCCTTTTACTGATGCAGCCTGATTATAGTCAAAGTTTATTAATAATAACAATTTGGATGATTGTAGTTTTTACTTCTGGAATTAGTTTTTTATTTATTTCTTCGATTAGTACAATTGTAGCTGTAGTAATGATCTCAATTTTATTTTTTTTAAAGATAAATTTTTTTATATATTTGATAGGGTTGTAAGTTGGGTGGGTGAAGCAGAAGTGTCTTATCAATCAGAACAAGCCTTGAATGCGATAATCTCTGGTGGATTTTTTGGCAGAGGTATAGGAGAGGGGGTCTTAAAAGAAAGTGTGCCGGAAGCGCATACAGATTATGTTATGTCTGTTATAGCTGAAGAATATGGAATTATAATTGTTCTATTGATTATTTCTATAACTATGTTTCTGGTTATAAGAATATTTGCACTAGCTAATAATTCTTCTAATAATTTTTTCAAACTTTCACTAATTGGAATTTCTTCTTTGTTGGCGTTACAATCTTTTGTTAATCTAGGAGTTACTATTAACATTCTGCCATCAACAGGTATGCCTTTTCCATTTATAAGCTATGGAGGCTCGTCAGTTATGGGATCTTCTATTGCATTGGGACTTGCTCTTCTCCTCAGTAAGGATGAGCAAGAATGAGCAAGAAAATCGTCTTGTCTACCGGTGGAACAGGGGGACATATTTTTCCAATGATTGCTTTATATGATTATTTAATATCTAAAAATTATGATGTAAGTTTTGTAACCGATCAGAGAGGAGAAAAATATTTTACTGATGATGTAAAACAGAAAATTAAAATTTTTAATATTAACAGTCCTTTTAGTCAAAAAGGTTTATTTAAAATTATTTCTATATTTCAACTATTTGCGTCTACTGTTCATTCATTTTTTTTTTTAATCAAAAGCAAACCCAAGGTAATTATTGGTTCAGGAGGGTATGCCTCATTTCCAATATTAATGGCAGGTTATATTTTAAATATCAATATACTTACCTACGAAACAAATACAATTTTAGGTAGGACTAATAAATTTTTTTACCCTCTTGCTAAAAAATTGCTTTTAGGTTTTGATATCCTGAATAAGCTTCAGAACAAATATCAATCAAAAGCATGTCATGTGGGGCAGCTTATAAGAACTTCTTTTAATAGAAATGCTATCAAAATAGAAAAAAATAATTTATTTACAATTTTAATACTTGGGGGAAGCCAGGCAGCAGAATTTTTTGGGGAGGATTTTGCAAAATTATTGTCAGAATTGGATAATAATTTTTTTAAAATAAAAATATTTCATCAGTGTAAAAAAGATCAAATTGATAAATTAAAACTTGCATATGGCAATTCTGTTAATTGCGAATTGTTTGATTTTAAAGCAAATATAGCTCAATTAATGATAGAAGCTGATATTGCAATTACAAGGTCTGGTTCGTCAGCCATCTGCGAGATGGTTTCATTAAATCTTCCATTTATAGCTATACCACTGCCAACTTCTTTAGATAATCACCAGTATTACAACGCTAAATATTTTGAGGAAAAGGGTTTTTGCTGGCTGTTAGAGCAAAAGTTTTTTAACATTCAGAAATTTCAAAAAATGATTATTGATATTGTAGCTAACGATAGAGAGCAGTTAAAAATAAAACTTGAGAATATGAAGACTGCCAGCAAGGAAAATGTATTAATTAAGTTTGAAAATGAAATTAAAGAATATTTCTAATTATGGAATTAAGTATTAATAAAAAAGATAAAATTCATTTAATAGGAATTGGTGGAATTGGTATGAGTGGTATCGCATTAATTTTAAAAAAAATGGGATATGATGTCCAAGGAAGCGATATATCCAAAAAAAGCAAAAGTTTAGATTTTTTAAAAAAAAATAAAATAAAAATATTTAATAATCACAAGTCACAAAATATAAAAAATGCAAAAATAGTTATCATTTCAACTGCTATAAATAAAAAGAATATTGAATTTCAAGCAGCTATAAAAAAAAAGATACTGATTATTCGAAGAGCCGATATGCTTGCGCATATTATTTCTTTAAAAAAGAACATAGTAATTTCGGGATCACATGGAAAAACAACCATCACTTCTTTGGTGTCTACAATTTTAAAAGACGCAAATTTTAAGCCAACTATAGTAAATGGTGGTATTATTAATTCCCTAAAGACCAATGCAAGATTGGGCGATGGGGATTGGTCCGTTATAGAAGCCGATGAATCAGATGGAAGTTTTTTAAAGTTTAGCAATACGATTGCAGTAGTAAGTAATATAGATCATGAACATATGGATTATTACAAAAGCTTTAGTAATTTGACTAATCAATTCGCTTTGTTTTTAGACAAGACCCCTCTTTTTGGGAAGAATGTTGTCTGCTTGGATGATCCATCAATTGCAAAATTAATAAAAAAATCAACTAAACAAAATTTTTTAACTTATGGTTTCAGCAGTAAGGCAGATTTTATTCCGTCAAACCTGGTCTATAAAAATATGAAAATTTATTTTGATTTAAAAGTAAACCTCAAAAAAAAATTTACTATTAAGAATGTTACTTTAAATTTAATGGGGCAGCATAATGTTTTAAATGCAACGGCTGCAATCATAGTTTCTATTACACTCGGTATTTCTGTTGAAAAAATTAAAAGAACTCTTGAAAATTTTTTAGGTGTTCAAAGAAGACTTACAAAGTTATATGAAAAAAAAAATAGAATAATTTTTGATGATTACGCTCATCATCCAACTGAAATAGCAGCCGTTTTAAATGCCTGTAAAAAAAACTTCAAAAAACATAAGATTGTTTCCGTATTCCAACCACACAGATTTTCGAGAGTACAATCTCTTTATAGTGAATTTTCAAATTGTTTTTTAGATTCTGATTTGGTGGTTTTGTGCCCCGTTTATGCCGCTGGAGAAAAAAGTATTAATTTTGACCTTGAAAAGTTTGGAAAAAAAATTGTTAAAAATTCTAACACAGAAGTTGTTATTGCAAAGGATGAAAAAAATCTTGAGATTTTTTTACAAAAAAATCACTCTAGTAAAGAAGTCGTTATTGCGATGGGTGCAGGAAACGTCAGTCAATGGATCAGATCTATCTCAAATAAAATAAAAAATGCAAAAAATTAATAATGACAAAACAACTGATAAATTAAAAGATCGTATTAAAAATAACTATTTATTAAATAAAAACTCATGGTTTGGAATTGGTGGTTGCGCAAATATATTTTTTCAACCTAACAATAAAGAAGAGTTAATTTTATTTTTAAAAAATATTAATTTTAAAAATTTCATTATTATAGGCTCTGGGTCAAATATTTTATTCAAAGATTCTGATTTTGATGGTGTGGTGATTAAGCTCGGTAAAGAATTCTGCAAAATAGAAGAAGTTAATTCACAAATCGTCGCTGGAGCTGGCGCATTAAAGTCAAGAGTTTCGGAGTTTGCCAAGAATAATGAATATGCAAATTTTGAATTTTTATCATCAATTCCAGGTACGGTTGGAGGGGGTGTGTCTATGAATGCCGGATGCTTTGGTAGCGATATGTCAGATATAGTTAGCCAAATATCCGTCATTGATTTGCGCGGAGAAGAGAAAATAATAACACTTAAGAATATTGGGTTTGATTATCGAAAAACTGAATTGCTTAGTAGCTATATAATTATAGAAGTTTTATTTAAAAAAACTAAAAAGATTCAATCATCAGTAATTGAAAATAAAATTAACTTGTTAAAAAAAAAGAAAAATGAAAATCAGCCCTCTGGAATTAGAACTGGAGGCAGTACTTTTAAGAATCCAATTGGTAGTTCTAAAAAAGCTTGGGAGTTAATCAGGGAAGCTGGCTGTGATAAGTTGTCTTATGGAAATGCTAAATTTTCATCTCATCATTGTAATTTTGTAGATAACAGCAATCTTGCTTCATCTTCTGATATTGAAAAATTAATTAGCGAAACACAGAAAAAAATAAAAAAAAATTATGGAATTGATTTAGAGCTAGAGATTAAAATTATATGAGTAAAAAAAAAATTCTTTTACTGGTAGGTGGGCCGTCCAAGGAAAGAAAGGTTAGCTTATCAACTGGAAGGGCAGTATATTTGGCCCTAAGGAAACTAGGGTATGAAGTTGTAAAGGTTGACCCAAAAATTGGATCTAAAAATTTTTCGCAGCATAACTGTGACCTAGCCTTTAATGCATTGCATGGACAGTTTGGAGAGGATGGAACTATTCAGTCTCTATTAGAAAGGCAAAAAATTCCTTACACGCATTCAGGTGTAAAATCTTCCGCTATAGCAATGGATAAGCTAAAATCTAAAAAGAAATTTATAAAAGCTAAAATAAAAACACCAAAATTTAAAGTGATTAAAAAACTATCAGATCTTAATAATATTATTTCTAAAAAAAAGTTTGTTTTAAAACCTATTAACGAAGGCTCTAGCGTAGGGGTTGTTATTTGCAAAAATTTAAGCTCACTAAATAAAGTAAAAATTAAAATGTATTTAAAAAAATATGGCAAGCTACTTCAGGAGGAGTTTATAGAAGGTAAAGAGGTGCAGGCTGCGATTATGGGTAGCAAAGCATTGGGAGCGATAGAAATAAAACCTTCCAGAAATTTTTACGATTACAATGCAAAATACAGTCATAATGCCAAAACTAAGCATATCATGCCTGCAAATTTAGAAAAAAAAATTTACAACAAGGTTTTGCAAATAGCACTTAGGGCTCATAAATGTCTATCATGTAAGGGTGTCACAAGATCTGACTTTAGAGTGACCAGAGATAATGAAATTTACATATTAGAAACTAACACCCAGCCAGGAATGACCCCCTTGTCATTAGTCCCAGAAATTGCAGAATATTCTGGAATAGCCTTTGTAGAGTTAATTAAGTGGATGGTTTTAGATGTTTCAACAAATCGATAAAAAATACAAATGGATAGGAATCTCATTCCTTTTTATAGTTTTAACTACATTTAATTTAGCAAGCTCAAATTTTATTAATATTTTCTTTCCTATAAAAGTTATTGAATACAGCAAAACATTTTTTTTAATGGAAAGCACAAAGTCCAAGGCAAATAATTTATTGAAAAATAAAAGTTTACTTTGGATAAATACAAAACATGCCAACAATCTATTTAATAAGAATGTTTGGGTTAAAACTGTAATGTTTACTAAAAAGTTTCCCAATACCTTGCAAATATCTGTCTTGGAATATTCCGCAATTGCGTATTTCAAAAAAAATAAATTAATTTATTTAATTAATGATAATTTTAAAAATTCGTTAATTGATGAAAATGCAAACCTTGAAAATTTGATTGAAGTTAAAAATATGAAAAATATGAAGGATTTTAAAACATTTTTTTTAAAAATTATAAATGAGGATGTTTTTTTTTCAAAAATTAAAGTAATTAATTATATTCATGATGGTAGATGGAATGTTGTTTTAAAAGACGGTCAATTAATTAAGCTGGGTAATTACAATTTGAAAAAACAAATAAAGTACCTTAATCTTATTCTAAATAACCAGACAGCAAAAATAATCGATCTTAGATATGATGGAAGAGTTATTTTAGCTAATGAATAGTAATTTTGAAATCATCGGCGTTCTAGATATTGGTTCCTACCAGTTAAAATTTATAATATTTAAAATACATAATTTTAAATTTGAGATTTTATCAAAATCTATTTCCTATACGAATGGAATAAAAAAAGGTTCGATTTCTGATTTAGGTCAGCTTTCAGAATCTATAAAAAACATTATAGGCAAAGCCGAAGAGGACATTAAAATAAAAATAAAAAATATTTATGTATGTCCGAGCCCCTCAAATAGTTCTTTTGTAAATTTTTGCCAATCAAAAAATATTGGTGGTTATGAAGTGGACCATGAAAAAGATATACAGTTTTTGATTAATAGTGGTGTAGCTCTTTTTAAAGATCAAAATAAGAATTGTAATATTTTGCATCTTTTTAATCTTAATTCAAAAATAGATAAAGATGTTGTATGCGAAAATCCCACAGGAATGATTGCAGATACCTTGGAAAATGAAATGAATATTATCTATTCAAAAACCAACACTATAAAAAATTTTGAAAAAGTCATTTCCAAAACTTACCTAAAATCTGAAAAAATTATCTACGCGCCGTATGCATTAGCCTTATTATCTTATACAGATAATCCGCTTGCAGATATGAGCATGACTATAGATTTTGGGCATGAAAAAACATCTGTGAGTATTTTTAGGAATGATAGTTTTGTTTACTCCTCCTCTATTCCAGTAGGTTCTTGGCATATTACAAATGACATATCAAAAGCATTAAATCTAAGTTTTGAAATTTCTGAAAACTTAAAAAAAGATCATAGTTCTTGCTTGATTGTAAATAGTGATAAAATACAAGAATTTGTTGAAATGGAAGAATCTGGATTCAAGTCATATAAAAAAATCTCTAATAATATTTTAAATAGAGTTGTGAATGCGAGGGTTGAAGAGATTATTGATTTAATTAATAAAGATTTAATATTTTTAAGATCAAAAAATATAAATTTTAATAAAATTTTAATTACGGGTGAAGGATCCAAAATAGATGGATTTCAAACTGTTCTTAAGGAAAAATTATGTTGTAAAAGTCTTTCAATTGAAAAATTTCAACCTAAAATTAAGAAAGATATCTCAGACAATTTTGATGTATGTATATCTGTAATTAATTTGATTATTAACCCATATCCCAAGGAAATTCCTTTTTTTTCTAATAAAAAAAAAGGTTTTTTTGAAAAAATATATTCACTGTTAAATTAATAATCAGTAGATTTGAACTGTAATATTTCTTGAATCGATCTTATATTTTTTTAAACATATTAGTTGTTTGTGGACCTACATCAAAAAACAATAAAAAAAAAATTAGTATTAGAGGGAATTGCCTTACATTCAGGTGCTTTAGTTAAAATTGCTCTTATTCCAAGTGAGGAAAA
Source organism: Candidatus Pelagibacter sp. IMCC9063 (assembly GCF_000195085.1). Lineage (NCBI taxonomy): Bacteria > Pseudomonadati > Pseudomonadota > Alphaproteobacteria > Candidatus Pelagibacterales > Candidatus Pelagibacteraceae > Candidatus Pelagibacter > Candidatus Pelagibacter sp. IMCC9063. The sequence continues at coordinate 680,603 of NC_015380.1, forward strand.
TACCGGAATTATATTCTTAAGAACAGATCTTAAAAAAAATTCAGTCATCAAAGCGTGCTGGAAAAATATTGTTCCATCCAGTCTATGCACAAAAATTTCTAATCAATATGGAGTAAGTGTAAGCACTATTGAGCATTTAATGTTTTCATTTTATGCGCTTGGAATTACCAATTTGTTAATTGAAATAAATGGACCGGAAATTCCTATAATGGATGGAAGTTCAAAAATTTTTATTGATGAAATTTTAAATAAAGGTCTCTTGAATCAGAAGAGTAAAGTCTCTCATTTAATTATAAAAAAAACTTTTGAAGTAGGCGATAAAGATAGATTTATCAGGTATGAACCTTCTCAAACCAATTCTTTAGAAATAGATTATACACTCGAATACAAAGACCACTTTATTAAAAAGCAAAATTTTAGGTCTAAGGATGTTAGAAAAAATGTTCTAGATATTGCTCATACCAGAACTTTTTGCCATCAGGAAGATTTAGAAAAAATTTTTGCTATGGGTTTGGCCAAGGGAGGTTCTTTGGATAATGCTATTATTATCTCTGGAAATAAAATTTTGAATCAGGGTGGGCTTAGATGCAAAAATGAATTTGTAAAACACAAAACTTTAGACTGCCTTGGAGATCTGTATTTATCAAATCAGTTTATTAATGGTAAAATAACATGCAATCAAGGCGGTCATGAATTGACAGGTATTTTGTTAAAAAAAATATTTAAAGATAAAAAAAATTATACAATTGAAAGTTCAGACTTATCAGTAAATTTTAAAGAAAAATCATTTAATTCGGAAGAAATTCAAGTAGTAGTCTAGTATTAGAATTTAGTATAAATTATAGGCTATTCTTAAATCTATTATGTTTCAAAATTTTTTTTACAAATACCTTTTAATTTTCAGTTTAATTTTTGCATATGGCTGTTCATCAAAAAATAAAACTATCTTTGTAGAACCCAAAACTACTATCCCATTAGAGCGGTTATATACCGAAGCTCTTCTAAATTATAAAAATAATAAATACCAAGATGCCGTAGAGCTTTTCGAAGAAGTTGAGAAAAATTACTCCTTCAACACAGAATGGGCATCTAAATCATTATTAATGAGAGGATATATTTATTATGAAGTCTCTAGATATGTTGAGTCTTTAGAAATATTAAAAAAATTTAAAATGCGTTATGCAGGAAATAAAAATATGGATTATGTTGAGTATTTGATTGCCATGTGTCTTTTTGAGCAAATAAATATCATCGCTTTATCCCAAGAAAATACATTATTGACAGAGAGACAATTTAAAAAAATTATATTAAATTATCCAAATTCTAGGTATGCAGAAGATTCGAAATTTAAATTAGATTTAATACAGGATCAGCTAGCAGGTAAAGAAATGTATATAGCGAGATATTATACCGAAAGAGAAAAATGGGGTCCAGCATTAGTAAGATTAAATAAAGTTCTAAAATACCACGAAACAACAGTTTATATTGAAGAAGCTTTACATAGGCTGGTTGAAATTCATTATAAACTTGGAAATATTCCGGCTGCTAGAAAATATGCTTCGATTTTAGGATATAATTATAATGATAGTGATTGGTACAAAAAATCTTACAATATTGTTGAAAATAAAAACCTTCCCACCATAAGAGAAAAGCAAAAAAAAAGTTTAAAAGAAAAATTGAAAAAAATAATAAAACTGCAATAATATTATATGATTAGCAGTATAGATGATTACAAAAAAAAATTAAAATTATTGAACCAGTATGACCATAATTATTACGAAACTGATTCTCCAAAGATAACAGATGGAGAATACGATGAAATTAAAAAAAAACTACTAGAGTTTGAAAAAAAAAATTCTCAATATAAATTTGTCAGTAACAAGGTAGGGTTTGCTCCATCAAAAAAATTTTCAAAAGTTAAGCATACGGAAAAAATGCTTTCTTTAGGAAATGCATTTAGCATTGAGGATATGAATGGCTTTTATAAAAAAATTAAAAATTATCTAAATTATGAAGCAGGCCAAGATATTATTTTAGTTGCCGAACCCAAAATTGATGGAATTTCAGCCTCTTTATTGTATCAAAATGGTATTTTAGTTCAGGGACTTTCCAGAGGTGATGGTGAATATGGCGAAGAAATAACTGAAAATTTAATGACCATTCCAGATATTCCAAAAAAAATTATCTATAAAAATTTTCCTAAACTAATGGAAATACGCGGAGAGGTGTACATAGGAAAAAAAGATTTTAAAAATATCGAAAATAATTTTGCCAATCCTAGAAATGCAGCTGGAGGATCCTTAAGACAAAAAGATTTCAAAAAAACTGCAGCCATTCCGTTAAAATTTTTTGCATATTCCACAATTCAATCAAATTACTCACATTTTCAATCTCAATATGAATTTTTGGAATTTTTGAAATATTCTAATTTTAAAACTAATCCATTATCTAGAATTATTAAAAATATTAAAGAATTGGAAAAAAATTACAATGATCTTGAGCAATTAAGATCAGGTCTGGATTATGATATTGATGGAATTGTTTACAAAATTAATGATCTCAACTTACAAAAAAGGTTAGGAAACTTATCCAATAGTCCGAGATGGGCCATTGCTCACAAATTTTCTGCTGAAAAAGCCTTTACGAAAATCAATGATATTGAAATTCAAGTCGGAAGGACAGGAGCCTTGACTCCCGTAGCTAAAGTAGATCCCATCAATGTGGGTGGGGTGATGGTTTCTAATGCAACTTTGCATAATGAAGATGAAATTATTAGAAAAGATATACGAATTGGTGACACCGTTTGCATTCAAAGAGCGGGCGATGTTATCCCGCAGGTAGTCTATGTTGATTTATCTAAGCGAGGAAGAAAAACAGAAGCATATAATTTTCCTGCAAAATGTCCATGTGGTAACGATACAATCAAAGAGTATAACGAGATTAGCAAAAAAATAGATGCAGTAAGAAGGTGTCCTGATGTTGGCTACGAGTGTTCTTACATGGCCAAAGAAAAACTAAAACATCTTATTTCCAAAGACGCGCTCAATATTGATGGTTTTGGAAAAAAGGTAGTAGATAATTTTTGGAATTTAAAATTAATTAAAGTCCCGTCAGATATCTTTAAACTAGACTATAAAGCCATTAAAGAATTGGAAGGTTGGGGAGAGTTATCGTGTAACAACTTGATCAAATCAATAGAAAAAAGCAAAACATTAAGCTTAACAAAGTTTATATATGCAATTGGAATTCGACATATAGGGCAAGAGAATGCTAAAATTTTAGCCAGTTACTTCAAAAGCATTACAAAATTTAAAAAACTATTTGCCCCAAGTTTAATAAAAGCAGAGCTAAACAATCTAATAGAGATTGACGGGATAGGAGAAACGCAAATCAAAGCTCTTGAAATTTTTTTTTCTAATAAAAAAAACATAAAAGTAATTAATGACTTAGTCGAATGTTTGCAAATAAGTAATTTTGAAAATATAACTTCAGGAATATTTACAAATAAAACTTTAATGTTCACAGGTGGCTTTTCCAAAATGAGTAGATCTGAGGCAAAGACTTTAGCTGAATCTCAAGGTGGTAAGGTACTAGGTAGCATTAGTAAAAAACTAAATTATTTAGTAGTAGGAGACTCCAAACCTACTAATAATAAAGTACAAAAAGCAAAAGATCTGCAGGTAGAAATTATTTCTGAAAAAAAATGGCATGAGCTACTAAAGAGGTGAGCATATTTTTTTTAAAAAACTTAATTCTTTTAACTTAAAAAAAGAATTAAGTTTTTCAAATACTTCTTTGTGATAACTATTTAAATACTCAATTTCTACTTTTGAAAGTAAGTTTTTATTAATTAAATTTTTATCGTATGGAACTAAAGTCAAATCTTCAAATAATAATTTTTTTTTATTTTGTTAACATAAATCAAATTTTCAATCCTCATTCCAAACTGTCTTTCTAGGTAGTATCCTGGCTCGTTAGACACAACTTGACCCACAGTGAATTTTTCCATGCTCTTCTTAGATATAGAGGGGGGATTTTCATGTACGTTGAGATAATAGCCAACACCATGACCGGTACTGTGTGAGTAATCCAATCCTACCTGCTTTAAATATTTTCTAGCAGCTCGATCAAGTTGTGCACCAGTGGTGTTATTTTTTAATTGAAAATTTTTTAATGCTAAATGTCCTTTTAATACCCTCGTATAGATATTTTTTTTATATAAGCTTGGTTTTCCTATGGAAATTGTTCTTGTTACATCAGTAGTTCCCCACAGGTATTGTCCACCTGTATCAAGAAGATAAATTCCAGTTCCTGTTAACGATAGGTTTGTTTTGTTAGTTGCATTGTAATGGATAATTGCAGCATTTTTATTAAAACCTGAAATTGGTGGAAAGCTTGGTCCCAAATAAAAAGAATTTTCTTTTCTAAAATTTTCAAGTTGTTTCTGAGAGCTAATTTCATTTATTTCTTTTTTGTTTTTAAATTGATTTATCCAGAAAAACAATTTTACTAATGCTACCCCATCAAACATATGTGCAATTTTTAGATTTTGTATTTCAATTTTATTTTTTTTAGATTTTAGACGAAAAATAGGATCTTGAATAAATTTACATTTAATCTTGCTGGATTGTAAAAATTTGATTAATCCATAGGAGGTTATAGTGGGGTCAATCTTAACTGATAAAATTTTAGTTTTCATTAACCTTTCTTTCAATGATTTTATGTCAGAAAATTGAACGTCTTTTTTGAAACTCTTAATTAATTTATTCCTTACTTTTTTTAAATTGCAAAAAACTGTAATTTTATTTTTCTGAATTAATGCAAATGCATTCAGAAGAGGTGAATAAAAAGAATCCTCACCTCGAATATTTAAAAGCCAACACACATTTTCATTAGAGGAAATAAAAAAAGAGTTCTTTTCATTTATATCTAGTAAGTTTTTAAGATTTTTAATTTTGTTTATGTGGCTTATGCCGGAATATTGATTTTCAAGGATGAAAGCATTTTTGTAAATTTCTTTTTTTTTAGCCTTCCAGACCTGATCAATTAAATTTTTTTCAATAGAAACTAAATTTATTTTTTCTTTCAGAATATTTTTAATTACTTGAAATTTAAAAAGGTTTGGATCGAAGCCTATTTTAATATTAGCATGATTTTTTTTAAGAAAGTTTAAGATATTTACTTTACTTATATCTACAATATTGAAAAGATGACCACTCTCCTGCTTTGCCTGAAGAGTGTATCTTCCATCTACAAAAAGATAATTTTTTTTTTGAAAATAAGGGCGGTTCCTGCAGACCCAGTAAAATTGCTAACATATCCTAATCTGTCATTACTAGTTTTTATAAACTCATTAAAAAAACAATCATTTTTAGGAACTAAATAGGCATCAATATTTTTTTTGATCAATAGGTTTTTAAGTTTATTCAGGTTATCCAGGCTATTCATTTTCAATTTTTCTTAAGTACTTATCAATTACTTTTTTTTCTCCAGAGTCTTTAAAGTTTATTAATAATTTATTTCCATCTATGTGAATAATTTTCCCATTTCCAAATGTTTCATGATGAACGCTTTGTCCTATTTTAAAGTCTGTTAAATTATTAGTGAAGTTAATAGTTTTGGTTTTTTCCTTAGTTTTTGTATACCGATCCCAGCCAGGACTTTTGGGTATTGTTGAAAAACCAGTATCTTGGCTAAATTCAAAATCCTGATGCGGATCTTCTGCAATTTCATTTATTTTTAAATATTTTTTATCTAACTCATCAATAAATCTGGAGGGCATAGAAGGCATCCAGTCGTTATTATCATTTTTGTTACCAAAAAATTTCCTATTATTAGCAAAGGAAATGAACAATCTTTGTTTGGCCCTAGTTATTGCAACATAAGCCAACCTTCTTTCCTCTTGAACTGCCACATCTCCCTTTTCTTCAATGGACTTTTGATGTGGAAACATACCTTCCTCCCAGCCTGGCAAAAAAATACATTCAAATTCAAGACCTTTTGCAGCATGAATTGTCATAAGATTTATTTTTTCTCCATCCCACTCCTCATCGATAGCAGTTTGTAGTGAGATATTTTCTAAAAATTCTATGAGATTAGAATAGTTTTTCATAGAAGATCTTAATTCTTTTAAATTTTCTAATCTTGCTTCAGCCTCGGGGCTTTTTTCATCAATCAGCATTTTAGTATAACCAGATTCATCCAAAACTCTTTCTAGCAACTCTACATGATCCAATTTTTCAGAAAGTTTTGTCCATTGGTTTAAATTTTTTATTAGTAATTTTAAGCTTTCTTTAGTCTTCGGCTTTAGCTCATCCCCATCCAAAAGAGAAACTGAAGTGTCAAAAAGATTTTGATTAGAATTTCTAGAAAATTCATGAATTTTCTTTAATGTAGTATCTCCAATAGATCTTTTCGGTGTGTTTACAATTCTTTCAAAAGCTAAATCGTCATTTTTTTGATGAATTAGTCTTAGATAGCAGAGTGCGTCTTTAATCTCTGCTCTTTCATAAAATTTTACTCCTCCAATAACACGATATGGAAGTCCTATTCTAATAAATCTTTCTTCAAATTCTCTAGTTTGAAAAGATGCTCTGACTAAAATAGAAATATTATTCAATGAAAACTGTTTTGCAAGTTCTTTTTCAATTATATCAGAAGTGCCACTTGCTTCATCACGACCATCACTATAGGAATTAATCCATACTTTTTCACCATCGCTAAAATCAGACCAAATTTTCTTTCCTAGTCTATCATCATTGTTGGATATTAAAGAGGAGGCAGTATTTAGAATATTTTTAGTTGATCTATAGTTCTGCTCAAGTTTAATTGTTTTAGTATTGGAAAAATTTTTTTCAAAATCTAATATATTTTTAACCTCCGCACCCCTCCAACTGTAAATGGATTGATCATCATCTCCCACTACACAAATATTTTTAGTATCTCCAGTTATATAATTAAGCCATAGGTTCTGTATAAAATTAGTATCTTGAAACTCATCAACCAGAATGTATTTAAAGTTTCTTTTAAAGGACTCACGTATTTCTTTAAAATTTTTAAAAATAGTAACGCAGTGTAGAATAAGATCTCCAAAATCAACACAGTTCATCATCTTAAGACGCTCTTGATAAATCCTATAAATTTTTAAAGCATTAATTTTAGAGTAGTCTGATGGACTGGTTTTTATTTCAGAAGGAGTAAGAGCCTTATTTTTCCAATGATCAATTAAGTGAGCAATAAGTTTAGGAGGGTTTTTTTTGATATCAATGTTTTCTGCAGCTAAAATATTTTTAATTAGTTTTAATTGGTCCAGAGTATCTAAAATAGTAAAACTTGGCTTTAACCCAACGGCTTCTGCATGTTTTCTAAGAATTTTGTTACTAATAGAGTGAAAAGTTCCGAGCCATGGTACTGAATTAGTATTACCTACCACCAAACCCTGAACTCTTTCTCTCATTTCGTTTGCTGCTTTATTGGTAAAGGTTACGCAGAGTATTTGATTACTGAAACATTTTTTACTTTGAATTAAATGAGTTACTCTCGTAGTCAGTACTTTTGTTTTACCAGAGCCAGCACCTGCAAGAATAAGCAGAGGCCCATCAGTATGTAAAACAGCCTCTTTTTGTTGATTATTTAAAGTATTTAAGTAATTTGGACCTGTGGCACTCATGTTCATTAATTAAATTATTAAAAATTAAATACAACAAGAAAAAATGAAAAAATATTTTTCAGCTAGTAAATTTTTTTTAAAAGTAGCGACTCTAATTGTTATATTTTTAGTTGTAATTTTTGCTGCTCCGTTAGCCCTCAATATAAATGATTACAAAAGTGACCTTGAGAATAAATTATCTACAGCGCTTAATACAAATATTAGAATTGAAGGCGACATTGCGTATACATTTACTCTAGGGCCCAAATTAAGACTTAAAAATATTAGTTTCGATGCAGGGGAAGGCAATACTTTAGATGGCAATATAGAAAATCTCTACTTAAATGTTAATCCTTTTGAATTATTCAAAAAAAAATTTTCATTTAAAAAATTTTCTATAGCAAATGGATCCCTTTCTGTATCTGATGATTTTTTTAAATCTTACATTCAAAATAAATTACAATTTAAAAAAATCACTTTTAAAAATATGGATATTAAGATTGTTAATAACCTGTCAGAAATAAAATTCGATAGTAATGATGGGGTATTTTTATTTAATTCTCAAAATTTAGTTACTGCCAAACTGCATGGGACATTCTCCAATCTTCTATATGATTTGAAGTATAAAAATAATAAATTAGAGATTTCCATCCCGGAAATAAAGCTATCTTTAGAGCATGTAAGACGAGACTTAACTAATAATAATGGTTTTGTTAAAATTAAGTTTTCTGAGAAATTGTTATTTCCCGGCTTTCGCAACACTTACATTAAGTCAGATATATTACTCGCTAATAGTAAGTTAGAATTGAATAATGCCAAAATATCATCTGCCATTTACAATGGTATAGGAAAAGTAAGTTTGCAGAAAAATAATGGCTTGGCATTTATTAACGCGGATTTAAAATTTGGAAGATCTAATTTTTCAAGGGCATCCGAATCGGATTGGGTTTCTTTTTTTAATAAAGAAATATTTCAGATAGCATCATTAATGAATGGTAATTTTAAAATTAATTTTCAAAATGTATTTTTGGATCGAAATTATTTTGACAAGGTAGATTTAGACATTTCTTTAAACGGAGGAGATATTGTTTTGAATCAAATTCAATTCAGCTCTGACAAAAATTCTTTAGTTTTGTCTGGTAGATTTGTTCAAGAAAACAAAGATCTTCTTTTATTTTTTGACAGTGCCTTTAAAACTAAACAGCTTAAAAAATTCTGTTTCCAAACATGCGAATCCAAACCGACTACTAACAGTTATTCCATGAAAGCCAAGGGTGCCCTTAGTTTGAAAAATTCTAAATTTACTATAGAAAGTTTTTTTTCTGACAAGGAGTATAGCCAGCCTCAAATTGTGGATCTAAATCAAAGATTAAAGACTATTTTTTTTGGTGATCTTGCAAAAACGTTTGTACTTAAGAATTACTTTAAATTATATTAATTATTTAGGGTGAGTCATCTTTTTAGGATTCATAATTTTCATATAATCTTTTTCATTTATCAATCCAGTTTTTAAGGTTTCTTCTTTTAAATTAGTTCCATTTTTATGAGCTGTTTTGGCAATCTTACTTGCGTTGTCGTATCCAATTTTAGGGGCCAGAGCCGTTACTAACATTAATGATTCATTCAACAATTGTTCAATCCTTTTTTTATTTGGCTTAATTCCTTTGACGCAAAAACTAACAAAGCATTGAACAGAATCTGCGATGAGGTCAATAGACTGAAGAATGTTGTGTGCAATTAATGGTTTAAAAACATTTAATTCAAAATGACCATGTGATCCTGCCATAGTAATTCCATTGTGATTTCCAATCACCTTTACGCAAACCATGGTAACTGCCTCACATTGAGTAGGATTAATTTTACCTGGCATGATAGAAGAGCCCGGTTCGTTTTCAGGAAGAGACAATTCTCCATATCCTGCTCTTGGACCTGATCCCAAAAATCGTATGTCATTTGCAATCTTCATTAATGCAACGGCTGTTGTATTGAGAGTTCCTGAAAAATTTACAATTGAATCATGTGCTGCCAATGCTTCAAATTTGTTTTTGGCAGTATGGAAAGGAAGTTTAGTTATCTTTTTAATTTCTGCAGCTATTGTTTTGTCCCAACCTTTTCTTGAATTAATACCAGTTCCAACAGCAGTACCTCCTTGTGCTAAAGGATAAATTTCAAGTAATGCTCTTTTAATTCTAGTTAATGATTTTGAAACTTGCATATGATAGCCAGAAAATTCCTGGCCCAGTGTTAAAGGAGTAGCGTCTTGTAAATGGGTTCTTCCTATTTTGACTATATCTTTAAATTCTTTAGTTTTTTTAGCCAAAGCTTTTTCCAACAAGCTAATAGCTGGTATAAGTTTTTTGTTAGCTTGAATCGCAATCGCGATGTGCATGGCAGTAGGAAAGGTATCATTGGTAGATTGAGCTTTATTAACATGATCATTAGGATGAACTGGTTTTTTACTTCCCATTTTTCCACCAAGCATTTCAATTGCTCGGTTAGCAATAACCTCATTAACATTCATATTAGTTTGTGTTCCGGAACCAGTTTGCCAGACCCTAAGTGGAAAATTATCATCTAATTTTCCAGAAATAACTTCTTCAGAGGCTTTAATAATAGCTTTGGAAACTTGCGGAGTAATATCTTTATATTTTGCGTTGACGATTGCTGCAGCTTTTTTAACTATGGCAATAGAGTGAATTAACTCAATGGGAACGTTGACTTTACCTATTTTAAAAAATTGTAATGATCTTTGAGTTCCAGCTCCCCAATACTTGTCACCAGGAACTTTAATTTTACCAAAACTATCTGATTCAATTCTTGATGCCATAAGAGATATTTTATATCACTATATTACTTACTTTTTAATAAATATTATGAATGTTTTAATAATAGGAGCAACTTTTGGTATTGGCTACGAACTAGCTAAAAAATATCTTAATACCTGTGATAATCTCATTTTACTAGGAAGAACGCAGAGCAAGTTAGAAGAAATTAAGCAGGAATTTTTTAGCGGCAAAGCCAAAGTATATACCGAAAATTTAGACGTAACTATTCTGGATGATTGTAAGAACAAATTGTCCAATATTATAAAAAACAATTCAACAATAGATAAGGTTATTTACTGTTCGGGGTATTATGAGCCACATGACACTTTTAAAATTGATGTGAGTCTTTTTCAAAAAACTATGGACGTAAACTTTATGGGCATGATTAACGTTTTTTCAATTTTACTTCCTCATTTAAAAAATCAAAATCATGGACAGCTTGGAATTGTTGCTTCTCTTGCGGGCTTTGGCGGATTGCCCAATTCTTCTTCTTATGGACCAAGTAAAGCAGCCATGATGAATTATGCAGAATCTATCAAAATTGATTGCGATAAACACAATATCAAAGTTAGCATTATTAACCCTGGATTTGTTCAGTCTAGATTAACGGAGAAAAATACCTTTGATATGCCGTTTCTAATGACGAGTGAGAAAGCTGCTAATATTATTTATGAAGGCTTGCAAAAAGAAAAGTATGAAATTACCTTTCCTTTGCCTATGATGATTTTATTTAAAGCCTTAAGAATTTTACCACGTTCTATTTATTTTTGGGTAGTAAAAATTATAACCAAATCTTAATTATTGTAGATAGTAAAATAAATCATTCCTAAGACTAGCAAGTTAGCAGTCACTATAAATGAAACAGTTCTTGAAAAAAAAGATTTTTCTTTTTTAATTTCTACGGTGTTAATTTTTGCTGGTTGTATTAGATTCATATTGTTCCTCTTGTTGTTTGATACTTAATTAATATTAAATTAAGGCAAACTCGGATTGAAAATGTGACTAATATAAGACTACTTTAAAGAATTAGCCAAATCTTCTTTAAGATCATTAATATCTTCCAGTCCAATAGATAACCTAATTAGGTTAGGGGTAATACCTAGGGATAATCTTGCCTCTTCTCCAAGAACTTTATGTGTTGTGGTAGTTGGATGAGTTACAAGAGATTTTGAGTCTCCTAAATTGTTAGAGATATCAAAAATATTTAATTTGTTGATAATTTTAAAAGCATCTTTCTTCCCGCCCTTAACTTTAAAGGCAATCATGGTTCCCCCGGCACTTTGTTGTTTTTTTGCCAGAGCGTATTGAGGAAAAGACTTAAGACCAGGATAGTACACTTGCTTAATTTTTTTATGTTTTTCTAAAAATCTCGCAATTTGTAATGCATTGTCGGATTGAGAAAGGACACGTATTTTTATTGTTTCTAAACTCTTAAGAAGAACCCATGCATTAAAAGGACTAATACAAGGACCGGTATGTCTCAAGAAAGGTTTTAGAATATTTTCTTTAAATTCATTTGTTGAACAGACAGCCCCACCCATAGCTCTTCCCTGTCCATCAATATGCTTGGTGCCAGAATAAATAACAACATCTGCACCAAATTTGACTGGTTGTTGTAACACTGGTGATGCAAAAATATTATCTACAATAGTTGTTATTTTATTTTTTTTAGCAAGGTTACAAACTTGTTTAATATCAATAATTTCCAAGCATGGGTTAGAAGGAGATTCAAAGAAGAAAATCTTAGTATTTTTTTGAATACTTTTGTTCCATTCTTTAATATTTTTTCCATCAATAAAAGATACTTCAATCCCAAATTTAGGAAGTATGTCATTTAGTATATATCTACAGGAACCAAATAATGCTGAAGCAGAAACTACATGATCCCCAGCTTTTAATTGACACATCATCGAGCCGAATACAGCAGCCATTCCACTTGCTGTTGCAAAGCATGCCTCTGAACCATCTAATAAAGCCAACCTTTTTTCAAACATTTCTACTGTTGGATTGGCGTACCTAGAGTATTGAAATCCTTTTTTCTTTCCTAGAAAAATAGCTTCTGCTTGCTCGGCTGAATCATAGACAAATCCCGAATTGAGAAAAATAGCTTCAGATGTTTCTTTAAAGTTAGATCTAGTTAGGCCACCCCTAACTAGATTGGTATCTAACTTAAATTTTTTTTTCATTATGATGTAGCCCCAGTAAAGGGGCTACTATATTTAATTATAATCCTAATTGTTGAGCTGCCAACTTCGCGCCTTCAGTTCTTGTTTTGATTTTTTCAAATGCCCATTCTCGAGTAGTTGTTAAATCATTACAGAAAGGTGAATATCCACAACATTCAGAAACACCAGGAATAAATCCTAGGTGCTCTTTTGCAAGAACTATTCTTTCAGCTATTCTTTTTGGTGTTTCAACATCTTTGGCAAGATGAGAAACAAATCCTAAATAAACAAACTTTCCATTTAAGTTATCCTTAATACATTTAAGAACTTCCTCAAACTTACCCTCTCCTAAACTTGCAAAAGGTAAATGAAAGTTTTTTATTTTAGATTTCAAAAGAGCAGGATAGACATCCTGAAAGTTTGAATAGTTGTGGTTTGTGAAGTTGTCTGCACCAAAACAAGTGTGTAAAGTAACTTTATTAAGCTCTTCTTGGCTTAATTTTTCACAGACAGCATCAATTAGACCAACCATACTTTTTAAGACACCACCTGTTGGATCCACTTTGATTGCATAAGTTGCTTCTGTCATATCCATACCAACTTCAGCAGCTCCAGACGCAATACACTTCTTAACATCTGTTACGCACTCATTAACAAGATCATTGACGAATTGCTCCTTACTGTATCCATCAATTTCATCTTTATAAATTAATGATACAGCTGAAGGTGCAATTACAGTTGCCTTAAAAGGTTTATTTGAATATTTTTTTAAAGTTGATATCCATTCATCACCATAATGAGCAAACTTAAAAGGAGTTTGTTCTTTTTGAAGAACAGCCATCTCTCTCGCATGATGACCTTCAAATTCGATAGTGAAACCTTTTCTACCTTCTTGATTTGGCTTTCCAAGTTTGATGAAACCTTTTTCTAAAAAATACGTAAGAAAATTAGGTTTTTCAACTTCGCCAGTCGTTATAATCGGGTTACCATCAATTTTTTCATAATTAGTAACCACGTCTTTTATTTCAGAATCAATAATTTTATCTAATTCTACTTTTTTTAAATTACCTTCATCAAAAGCTGCATATGCAGATTGTAATTCAGGTGATCTTGGTAAGCTCCCAACGGGGGTTTGTTTTATTGTCATTGTCTTCTCCTTTTTCGGAGGGGTATTGAACAAAATATTAAAGGGAAAAAAATTTGTTCAACATCTCCTTTTTAGTGCTTTGACTTATGTCGGGCGCACAATACGGTTCAAATACCCGGCTTTAAGAAGGAAAATATTGTCCAAAAAAAAACCACCAAAGAAAGCGGTGGTTTAATATCGCTTTAGCTGGATTTTTAAAGCGCCCGCAATTTGAAGAAATCGGCGCTGTAACAATCTTATATAACTTATATAATTTTATGTCAATTGATTTTTAGTGCTTATGATTTTGAGATCCACCCAAACCGCACGGCATCGCATTGATGGATCCAGAGGTTTCACCTTCTTTATGAAACAGAGGATTGTAAGCCACACCGCTATAATTGTGGTCATAGAGTATGACTACAAAAAAAATAGACAAAATGATGAGATATAAAATATTTTTCATTAGTAAAAAAACTTTCTGACTTTAACTCCAAAGTAAGAACCCATAAACGCAAACAAGAACCATACCCAACCGTGCATACTCCCTGAAGCTATACCGCTAAACAATGCTCCAATATTACAACCAAATGCAAGTCTTGCTCCATAGCCCATAAAAAATCCACCAATCATGGCAGCTAAAAATAACTTCTTATCAATTTTAATTTGATTAGAAAAATTACCCGATAAAGCGGAAGCTATTAAAGCTCCCAAAATAATTCCTAAGTTAGAAACGGTTGTAGGATCTGCTAACAAACTATTTTCTAGAGCAACAGCAGGGTAGGATAGTTGCCAATAGTCCCAAGAAGAAACATCCACACCAATTAGGGTTACTAATTTTGCACCCCACAACCCAAAAGAAAATGTGACAGACCACGGATGACCTGCAGCATGCAACATTAAAAAGTTAAACAATACCAAAAGTATAGAACCCAAAAATAAAGGCCACGGTCCCCTAAGAAGATTAGAAGAAGTAAATCTAAAAATATTATTATGATCTATTATTTTATTTTTTTTCTTGTCTAGAATAAAAACAGTTAAATAAAGAGCAGCGATAAGACCTAATTGAAAAGTTAAAGTTTCAGCTAGAGTATAGTTGTCTAGTAAAGAAATCCCTCCCAAAGAAGGAAGGGATGACCAAAAAGTAAAGTGATATGTTCCCACTACAGAGCCAATAATAAAAAAAATAAAGTAATAACCATTTTAGTATTACCGCTTCCAGCAGTAAATAAAGTTCCAGAGCCACAGCCCCCACCCAATTGCATGGCAAGACCAAATATAAAAGATCCAATAACCACAGATAAACTAACTGGAGCAATTGCCCCTACGATAGTGCCATCATACACAAAACTTTTAGAACCAATGACAAAAGAAAAAACTATAGCTGCCAAGGCCAACATTAAAAATTGAGCTCGAAGCGCACTACTATCTCTTTGTTCAATAAAATTTCTCCAACCACCCGTAAAACCAAATGCAGCTTTATATAAAGTGAAGCCCAAACCAATACCGATAGCAAAAACTAAAAAATGACGAAGACCAATCGTGGAGTAAGTAATGTAAGAAAATAATATAGTAAAAATAACCCCAAACAAAACAATGGGCATCTCAATTTTTTTAATTACAATCATGAGGGGGTTGTACTCTAATTAAATATGCGGGTAAATCTTACTACCCGCATATAGTAGTTTTTAAAATTATCCGGAAATAACTTTGTTTTTAGGGTTGCTTTCCCAATGAGCCCAAGATCCATCATACATTCTTACCTGTGGAATATTTGCCACTTCACTTAGCGCAAACCAAACAGTAGCAGCCCAGTGTCCAGTGTTACAATAAGTAATGTATCCTTTAAAATCCTTGATTTGAGCATCGTCATAGAGCTTTAAAATTTCAGCTTTAGACTTGATAAAACCATCATTTCCAACTGTTTTTTGTTGCTCTACATTAACCGCATTGGGTATTCTTCCAACTACTTTTAAAGCAGGGTGTTTTTTTACTCCTTTAAAAAAATCATTAGGTCTAGCATCAATTAAACAAATACCATTTGTTTCTTTCTTGGCATTTCTTACTTCTTTATAAGAAGCGCTGTACTTTTTGTTGATTGAAGCCTTAAATACTTTTGGAGCTAACACACTCGCACCAGCCGCCACTTTATAGCCAGCATCTTTCCATGACTTAAAACCACCATTTAAAATAGAAACATTTTCATGTCCTAAAGTTTTAAAAGTCCAATAAATTCTAGCAGCACTTCCAAAGTCAGTAGAATTCACTCCAGCATATATAACAACAACATGCTTTGAATTATCAATTCCAAGACTTCCTACTAATTGTTCCAGTGGTTTTTTTCCTGGAAATTGTCCAATTACACCATTAACTTTTGCTCTCCATCCATCTTTTAGATAGTCAGAGTGCACTGCTCCTGGAATATGAGCTTGTTTAAATGTTTCGTAAGATCCACCATCAATTTTGTTTCTAACATCTAATACAAATACATTTTGGTTGTTTAAATTTTTATTTAACCATTTCACATCCACTAACGGTTCTGCTGAAAACACGGATGTTGAAATAAAAATAAAAAGTACTGCTGTTATTATTTTTTTCATTTTTTCCTTTTCTAATTTAATATTTTGGGTTGTTTAACAATTCTAAGGTAGGGCTTTACTGTATTCCAACCACTTGGAAACAACGTTTTAGCTTCTTCTTCTTTTACTGCAGGAACAATAATTACATCTTCACCTTGCTTCCAATTAGCAGGAGTTGCAACTTTGTGTTTTGCAGTTAACTGAAGTGAGTCAATGACTCTTAGAATTTCTGGAAAGTTTCTTCCGGTAGCCATTGGATACGATAAAATAAGCTTAATTTTTTTATCAGGACCAATCACAAATACATTTCGAACCGTTGCATTATCAGCCGCTGTTCTCTCGTCAGAAAATCCTTCAGTGCTAGCAGGAAGCATTCCATAGGCTTTTGCAATTGTTAGATCCTTATCTCCAATGAGTGGATACTCAGGTTTGAAACCAGTAACATCCTTGATGTCCTCACTCCATTTTCCATGATCTTCTACTGGATCAACACTTAATCCTAAAATTTTAACATTTCTTTTATCAAACTCACCCTTGTGGCTTTGAAGCGCCCCAAGTTCAGTTGTACAAACTGGAGTAAAATTTTTTGGATGGGAAAAAAGTACAATCCAGCTATCTTTAGCCCAATCATATAAATTAATTTTTCCTTGAGTTGTCTCTGCTTCAAAATCTGGAGCTGTATCATTTATTTTTAATGTCATTTGTTTCTTTCTGTTTTTTTGACTAACCTAGTCCTTGGGTTATTAAAAGGGACAAACCTAAGGACTAGTTATTGGAAGTTTATCTAGACTTTTTTCTAATTTATTCAAGTTTAGTAGATAAATAAGTTAATAATTAGATAAAAAACTAGAATTAATAGAAAAATATGCTACTTAATTTGAAATAATGAAAAAAAATAATGCATTAAATGATATAGATAAGAAAATTCTATCTGTCCTTCAGGAAAATGCAGACCTTCCTATTTCGGAGCTTTCTAAAAAAGTGAATTTATCTCCAACTCCTTGTTGGGCTCGAATTAACAAACTTTATAAACAAGGATTTATCACTAAGAAAGTGGCAGTAGTAGACAGGCTAAAACTAAACTTAAATGTAGTCGCTTTTGTTCAGATAAAAACTAGTAATCACAATATGGAGTGGGCAAGAAAATTTGTTAAAGCTATTAGTGACATGCCAGAAGTAATAGAATTTTACAGACTGAGTGGTTCTATAGATTATTTATTAAAAGTATTGGTTCCTAGTATTGAAAAGTATGATGAGTTTTATAAAAAATTAACAGACAAAGTAGACCTAACGGATGTGAGTAGTAGTTTTTCTATGGAAGAAATTAAACAAACATCTTCTCTACCACTAGACTACGCATAATGATTCCAGAAAACTATTTAATCTTTTTACAAATTATTCTTTTTATGTTTATCACTCCAGGTGCACCTAGAGTTTTGATTATGTCCCAATCTCTCAATTATGGATTTGGAAAAAGTTTGTGGACTGCATTTGGCGATATATCTGCCAATAGTCTACAAATGATTTTGGTGCTTTTTGGATTTGCTGCATTGATAAAATTATTTCCTGATGTTGTTATTTACTTTAAATGGAGTGGAATACTTTATCTTCTTTATATTGCCTACGGTTACATAAAATCAAAATCTAATATAAATATTTCCAATAAAGTAAAACAAAAATCCATTAGTGCTTTATATATAGACGGGTTTCTTATTGCCTTTCTGAGTCCTAAGGCAACTGTTTTTTTTGCAACAGTGTTTCCGACTTTTTTAATTGCTGGACCTAATTACTATGAGCACTTTTTTATTTTATTACTTACTTATATTTCTTTGGATTTTTTAACACTCGCTATCTATTCAGGCATAGCCAGGGCTATTGCAAGTAAGTTAAAAAATAATTTAAGTTTAGTTAATTATATTTCCGCAGGAGCTCTAGTTATTATTGCAATTGTTATTGCGATTAAAGTTTAATTAAATATTAAATACTTTTGACTTGATATTAAAAGCTTATCTAATAGTTTCTGCATGTGGTTAATTTCTTCATTGCTAAAATCTTTTAATAATTTTTTATTTCGATCTGTTTGTTTTTTTAATAGTTCTTTATGAAGTTTTTTTCCTTCATCAGTTACTTGTAGCAAAGTGTATCTAAGATCATCTTCATTTGCTCTTTTGTAAATGAGACCGAGTTTAATGAGCTTTTGAACACCGCGGCTAATTTCTGCCTGGTCTGCCCAATGTACAGAGGAAATATATTTGATAGTTATCTCTTTTTTATTTTCACCTACTACATTTAATGTAAACAATTCTGGAATACCTAAAGATGGGTAGTCTTGAATAATTTTGGAAGAATATCTTTTTAGCTCTTTAGAAAGCTTATTGATTTTAAAACCCAATGAGTTTTGAAAGTATTTAAAATCTCTTATATTGCTATTACTCCTCATAGTAGAATACATGATAAATCATATATATTATGAAGCAATATAATAATTGTATAAGTCTATTTTTTTAACAGATTTTTAAAGCTTGTTTGTTACTAGCCATCTGATTAAGTTCTTTATGTTAATTAACTAATATAAGGGGAGACAAAATGAAAAAACTATTAAATAGACTAGTTGCTATTTTCTCTATCTTTTCATTACTTTTAGGTTTCAGTTCTGCTCAAGCTAGAGTTGATGGCGATACCATCACTTTAGGTGCTGCAGTTTCTTTAACTGGAAAGTATTCTACTAACGGCGAACATACCAAAAATGGTTATAATTTAGCTGTTAAGAGAATCAATGACATGGGTGGAGTTAAAGTAGGTGGTAAAAGCTACAAATTCGCTGTCAAATATTATGATGACGAATCTAACTCTAAGAGAGCTGCTCAATTAGCTGAACGATTAATCAAACAGGATGGCGTTAAGTATATGCTTGGCCCATACAGTTCTGGTTTAACTAAAGCAATGGCTCCAGTAACTGAGGAAAACAAAATTCCTATGGTTGAAGCAAATGGTGCTTCTAGATCTTTGTTTACTAAAGGATACAAATATTTGTTTGCAGTATTATCTCCTGCTAACCAATACCTTGAAGTAGCAATTGATTTGGCTGTTGAAAAAAATGGTGGCAAGCCAGTGAAAATCGCTATGGCATTTGAACAAGATGCTTTTTCACAGGATGTTAGATTAGGAATTTTAGATGCAGCAAAAAGAACTAAATCTAAAATCATAATTGATGACAAACTTCCAAAAGAACTAAATGATATGGCAGCAACTTTAGCTAAAGTTAAAGCTGTGAAGCCAGACGTTCTTGTGGTGTCAGGGCACTCAAAAGGTGCACTAACTGCGATCAGACAAATTTCAGAAATGAAAGTGGATGTTCCAATGTTAGCAATGACACATTGTGATGCTTCTAAATTAGCAAAACAACATGGAAAAAAAGCTGAGTACGCATTATGTGCATCTCAGTGGCACAAATCTTTATCTTACAAAGATAATTATTTTGGTGGTGGTTTAAAGTATGACAAAGACTTTACAGCTGCTTACAAATATGCGCCTCCATATCAGGCAGCAGAATCTTCTGCAGCATTATTAGTTTACAAAGATGCATTTGAAAGAGCGAACTCTTTCGATACTAAGAAAGTAAGAGATGCATTGGCAAAAACTAATATGCAAACCTTTTATGGAAATGTAAAATTTGGTTCTGGTGGTCAAAATACTGCTAAGCCAATGGTGCTTTTCCAAGTTAGATGTACTGGTGATAAGTGTGAAAACAAAGTTGTGGCTCCTACAAAATGGGCTTCAGCTAAGTTAGTACACCCAATACCAAGTTGGTCTAAAAGATAAATACAATTAACTAAATGCCCCCTTTTACGAGGGGGCATTTTTTATAAGAAAAAAAAATGGATCTTCTAATATTCGAACACCCAATTTTAATCATTCAAGCTTTGATGGATGGAGTATTGCTTGGAATATTATTTGCATTGATCGCTTATGGAATGGCACTTCAGTGGGGAGTGATGAATATTATTAACATTGCACAAGGGGAACTTGTGATTATGGGAGGATATGTTGCATACTTTTTATATATGTATGGAATACACCCTGCTTATGGAGTGATTGTTTCTCCAATCGTTATGTATTTTGTGGGTATCGGAATTTATAAGCTAGTTATTAATAAAGTCGTTGATAAAGATTTATTTACATCAATTTTAGCAACATTTGGAATAAGTATTTTAATGATGCAATTAATGAACTTCGTTTTTGGTGCGGATGTTGTTGTTGCTCAATCAAATTTTGGAACAACCATGTTATTTGATAATTCAGTAACACTTCCCAATTCTAAAATTTTTGCTTCAGCGGTCAGTGTACTTGCTGCAATAGTTTTGGTCTTGTACATGAAAAAATCTAAATTAGGTCGAGCTATCAGAGCTACTGCCCAAAACGCTAGAGCAGCAAAGATATTAGGAGTGGATACAGAAAAAGTTTATGCATCTACATTTGGGATTAATGCAGCCCTTTGCGGTGTTGCGGGAGCACTTATTGCTATCACGTTTACTTTGCACCCCTATGTTGGCTTACCTTACACAGTTAGATCTTTCATGATCGTTATTGTTGCAGGACTGGGAAATCTTCCAGGTGTCGCACTATCGGGTATGGGATTAGGAGTCTTTGAAGAATTTGCTGATTATCTATTAGGAACTGAATTTAGAATTGCTGCAGTATTTTTATTGTTAGTTTTGATTTTAGTGTACAGACGCTTTAAATTAGCAAGAAGCAGGGAGTATTTGAAATAATGTTAAGCAATATAAAGAAAAAAGATCTTTTTATTTATTTAGGAGTTTTAGCTTTTGCATTGATAGCTCCAAATGTTTTTTCAGACTATAGAATTCAGTTTACGTTTTGGTTGGTGCTTATCATTCTAGCGATTACTTGGAACATTCAAGGAGGTGAAATGGGATACAACACCTTTGGTAATATTATGTTCTTTGGAGTCGGAATGTATGTTTGTTCCGGCATTCAAATAGGTCTATTTTTCGATTTGGCTGAATGGACTGTTAGTGGTGGAGAGAAAACTTTTATTCATACACCTGATCAATATTTTCAAGGTCTTTGGATAGGCTTACTTGCAGCTGCAATCATTCCTGCGATTATTGCGTTAATTATTGGTTATGGAGTTTTAGGATTGCGTGGACATTACTTTGCAATTTGTACACTAGGTATTGGAATAGCTTCAGGAGAAATTGCTGGTGGAATAGAGCTTATTGGAGCAGGTCAGGGAATGACCGCACCACCTTGGCCTAAAGATATTGGTGGAACAGAATATAGAAATGAATTTTTTTATTATTTAACACTTGCTCTTTTTGTTATGACATTTGTGTTTATCAAATGGTTATATTCAACAAGGTTTAGATTAGTTCTTAATGCCATCAGAGACAATGAGGATAAAGCAGAAGCGATGGGTATAGAGACTATGCGATATAAAATTACAGGATGGGTTATCTCAGCATTTTTTGTTGGACTAGCTGGAGGTCTTGTAGGAAATATCGTTGGTTACATCGAGCCAGTGGAAGTCGCATTTGATGGAAGAGAAATGGGAGTCTTTATGGTTCTTATGTGTATTTTAGGAGGCAAGGGGACTTTATGGGGACCGGTTATTGGGGCCTCAGTGTTTCATATATTTAAAGAAAGTTTTTGGTCTTTCTTTTTAGGATGGCAGTATGTTGCCTTAGGAGTTTTAATCATTGTTATTGTTGTTTATCTTCCGGAAGGAATTATGGGTTTTCTTCGTGAAAAAAAACCAGAATGGTTTGGTGAGATTATGGACGAAGAAGATAGAAAGGCACAGGTTACTTTAGACTAATGGCACTTTTAGAAGTTAGTAGCGTTTCGAAATCTTTTGGTGGAGTAAAGGCCAATGTAGATATTTCATTGCAAGTAGAGCAAGGGTCTATCGTTGGGTTGATTGGGCCAAACGGATCTGGTAAAACAACTTTATTCAATTCTATTGTAGGTACTCATCCTATTGACAAAGGTTCCATTAAATTTGATGGAAAAGAAATTTCTTCACTTCCTATTCCAGAAGTTGCTAAGTTAGGATTGTTAAGAACATTTCAGCAAACAAGAATTTATGGAAAGTTAAACTGTGTGCAAAATATGCTTATTAGTCATAAGCCTAGAAATGAAACTTTGCTTACTGTTTTTGCAGGTATACCCAAAGAACTGACCTCAAAAGCAGAAGATATTTTAAAATTTGTGGGTCTGTATCAAAAAAGAAACTTAAGAGCAGGTGATTTGTCTTTTGGTCAGCAAAAATTGTTAGAACTTGCGATGGCACTAATGAGTGAGCCTAAAATGCTTTTATTAGACGAGCCGACCGCTGGAATTAATCCTACATTAATTAATGGAATCATTACTCGTTTAATCCAGGTTAACAAAGAGTACGGTATTACATTGTTTGTAATTGAACATAATATGAAAGTAGTTATGCAACTTGCACAAAAAATATTTTGTGTAGCTCACGGACAGCTTCTTGCCGAAGGTGGACCCGATGAAATTAAAAATGATAAGCGCGTTGTTGATGCTTATTTAGGAGCACAATAATGTCAGATCAATATTCAGTTTTAGGATCCGCACCCACAAGAGAAGATTTGCAAAAACTTTCTCCAGATAATGTTCATGTACAAATTGAAGGACTAACCGCAGGATATGGTAAAATGGAAATTTTACATGATTTTGATTTAATGGTTAGTAAGGCCCAATCTCTTTGCTTAATCGGACCTAATGGAGCAGGAAAATCTACAATTCTCCATTCTATTTATGGTTTTACAAATATTTTTTCTGGAAAAATTAGCATCGATGGAAAAGATATTACTAATCTAACACCAGCAGAAAAATTAACGTCTGTTGGAATTGCTTATATATTGCAAGACAACTCAGTCTTTCCAGATATGACTGTTGAAGAAAATTTATTAATGGGTGGTTATGCAAAAGATAAAGTGGAAGAATCTTATGAAGAAGCACAAAGAGTTTTAGATAAGTACGAAAGATTAAAAAATAGAAGAAATCAGCCTGCAAAAGTTTTGTCTGGTGGGGAGAGAAGATTGTTAGAAATTTCAAGAGCATTAGTTATGAAGCCCAGTGTTTTGCTAGTAGATGAACCATCGATTGGTTTAGAACCTAGATATATTGATATGGTTTTTGAAATATTGAGAGACCTTCAGCAAAATGAAAAAAAAACTATTATCTTAGTTGAACAAAATGCAAAAAAAGGTTTGGAATTTGCAGACAATGGTTACGTTTTGGTTTCAGGTCAAACAGCTATCGTTGGTAAGGGTGACGAGTTGTTAGAAAATCCTGATGTTGGTAGGTTATTCCTCGGAGGATAGTTTACTACAATTTGTTTTCATTAATTTCTTTTAGACAAGGCGTTAGCCATGCTTTTGGCGTTCCAGCTTTAGGGTTGGGCTCAAGTATGTTTGCATTTGGAGCTTATTTAAAAAGCTCTGGATTTGATTTGTTTCAAAGCTTTGCCTCTTCCTTCTTTACCTTCGCACTCCCAGGTCAATTTGTGATGGCAGAAACTATGTTAGCGGGAGGAACATTTTTAAACATTTTTTTAGCTGTCTTTTTAACTAACGCAAGATTATTTCCGATGACCGTTAATTTAATTCCTATTATTAGACACTCCTCTCATTCCAAGTGGAAATACTATTTTCTAGCACATTTTATTGCCGTTACATCTTGGTTTAATATGCTTGCAGTTCATAAACAGCTACAACAACAAGACAAGTTTGATTACTTCTTGGGCCTTGGTGGTTTTTTATGGTTCAATGCTGTGATCTGTACGATGTTAGGATTTTCTATTTCCCATCTCGTTTCTCATGAATTTTTAATAGGATTAGTCTTTATTAATCCTATTTATTTTTTAATTATGACAGTGAGTAATTTGAATGAAAAAAAACTTACCACATCTGTTATTTTCGGAGCACTTTTTAGTGTTGTTTTGTATCAATACATCCCTGAATGGTCCGTATTGATAGCGGGTATCGCATCTGGAACTTTAGGTTTTTTTATTTTTAAAAAGGAAAGTAATGACAGCTAATACCATCTACATAGCCATCTTTCTTGCAACATGTGCAACCTACTTATGTAGAGCCATGGGTGTATTTAGTGCAAAAAACATAAATACAAATAGCCCAGTTTTTAATTGGATCAAATGTGTTTCTATTGGAATTATTTCTGCAGTAATATCAAAAATTATTTTATTTCCAGCTGGAATCCTTTCCGAAACTGAATCTGAGAGCAGAATTGTTGCAACAATTGTAACATTGCTAGCGTATTTTCTGTTTAAAAAGAATGTTATCTTTGGTATTTTCGCAGGTGTTACAACTTTTTTACTAATGAACTTTTATTTTTAGATATGCAAATACCAGGCCTCTTTATTGAAAACCATCCTACAAGCGATCGTTTATATGATGTTAAAATTGAAAATAAATATCTAGATAAAATCAAAGATCAATTTGATGTATTTGATTTGTTGGACATTGAATACAAGCCATTTCTTCGTTTTCATATTACGGATATTTTTAATAAAATTTTTGATAGCAAAATACAAAACTTTGTTAAAGAAACGATACAAGATCGTCAAAGAGGCGCTTTTATTATTGGTCCAGAAACAATGGATTCAAAAAAATATGATGCAGATTTTTTAGTCAAAGTATCTACAGCCTTAACTCATTTAATCGGAACCCCTAATTTTGATTCTATGGCAGGAAATTATTATGCACGTTTTGAAGTGAAACATACGGACAACAGCGATTCTTATCTAAGAAAAGCTTATAAAAAATTAGATCTGCATACAGATGGAACTTTTGTTAAAGAAAAAACAGACTGGTTGTTAATGATGAAAATGAAAGAAGAAAATGCCAATGGAGGAGAAAGTGTTCTGTTACATTTGGATGACTGGGAAGATTTGAAAGATTTTATAAAAGACCCTGTTGCAAAACAGAATTTTATTTGGGGCTCTCCCAAAAGTAAAAATATAGACTATAAATTAGAACATCCTGTTTTTTCAAAAGATATGAACGGCAAACCTACGATCTCGTATATTGATCAATTCCCAGAACCAAGCTCATTAGAGCAAGGTCTTTTTTTAAACCGTCTTTCTGAATCTTTGGAAAATAGCAAGAGACACATGGCTTTCAAACTACCTCCTGGGTATTCTATTTTTTCCAATAATCATTTTTTACTTCATGGAAGAAAAGCCTTCCAGCCAAGTCCTAATATGACACGAGAGCTCTTGAGGCAAAGAGGTATATTTTATTCTTAAAAAGTTATTTTTTTTTCTTAAAAAATTTTACAATAAAAGGTATTGCAAAAATAATAAAAAATACTCTTAGAAAATGATGATATGAGACAAACAATGGATCAATATTATATGCAGCACTTATTATAACCATTTCATGCAACCCTCCAGGCGCAAAACTTAACAAAGTTGCTATAAAATCAAAACCAAACCAAATATTTAAAAAATATGCAAATATTGCAGCTATACCTAGAAGTAAAATAGAAATAACTGCTCCATGAAAACTGTAAAAAATTATTTCTTTAATACCCAAACCGTTTAACCGACAACCTATTGCAGAGCCCAAAAACACAAATGCAATATTAATAAATAAAGGAGGAAATTTAGCTGTAGTAATTTCCAATGTATAAAAAAAACCTGCAGCTAACATTGCTGCCAGAATAGGAGCGGATGGAATTGTAAATCTTTCCAATAAAATTGACAGTAAGTGCGAAATACCTAATAAAAAAACCAATTCAGAAAAATACCTTAAATTATAAGTAGCTTTATAGTCATTAGCACCGATCTCTTGATAGCCTTCGCTAGCCAAAAATATGAAAGGTACAAATAAAACAATAAACAAAACTCTTGTAGCCTGTGGAATTATTACTCGAGCTCTATCTTTTTTGTTGTCAGCTAAATCTTCAAGAGCACCAGCTATAACCACAAAAGCTCCTGGTAGGCCTGCTAAAATAGCTACCACTTTCTTAAATTTGCAAATTTTATATAAATAAAATGCAGTCACTATACTTCCTATTATTGTACATATTATCATTGCTATTGATGAGAAAATCCAAAGATGAATTTTGTATAGCAGTGAAATATTAAAGCTTCCTGCAAGAATCACTCCTATCACTAACAACACTGGAAGAAAAATTTTCTTATCAAATTTAATTTCAAATTTAGTAAATGAAAAAACTAAATTTGCTATCAACGCACCAAGAAGCCAAGGTAATGGTAGCAATGTATAACTAGCTGCATATCCACCAACACATCCAATTAGTATACTTTTGTAGCTAACCTTAAAAGCTGCTAGATATTCTTTCATTAATTTTTTTCTATTTTTAAAACTTTTTGAAAATCTAAAATATTCAATGTGTCGTTTGATAAGTTTTTTGATCTTGGAATTAATTCTTGCTTAATGGTTTTGAGTATAGTTTTAGTGGTATCTACATATCCGTTTAAAATACTTTGGGAATATATTGCAAATCTAATACCACACTTTTTTAAATCTTTAATAGAAAATTCTACATTTTGAGTAATATTTAGCATTAAGTTTAAATTTTTATATTTGCTAATTGCCTCCAAATCTTTTTTTGTATCAATTCCTGTAGCAAAAATTACATCCGCTCCAAGAGATTTAAATGCCTTAATTCTTTTAATGGTTTCTTTAATTCCTAAAACTGGATAAGCATCCGTTCTAGCAACAATGCCAATATCTTGCTTTTTATTTTCTTTTGCAGCTTTCACGGCGGCTTTTATTCTTTCACAAGATTCTTGAAAATTAAGTATCTTTACTTTTTCAGTTAAGGCACATTTTTTTGGAAATTCTTGATCTTCAATAATTAATGCAGCAACTCCAACATCTGCTAAATCTCTAACGGTTCGGTGAATATTGATAGTACCACCAAATCCTGTGTCCGCATCAACAATACATGGAAGGCTTGTTGATCGTTGAATTTTTCTCGTTGAATTGACTAGCTCACTCAAAGTAATGATACCAGCATCAGGATATCCATACTGTCCTGAGGATAAAGCAAACCCACCAATAAAAATAAAATTAAATTTCTCTTTTTCTATTAGCTTTGCACTCAATGGATCATGACAACCAGGAGTCAAAAAGAGCTTTTTGCTACTTAAAGCCTTTTTGTAATTTAGGTAATGATTCTTAGATATTTTGTCCAAGTGTGATTATTATTTTAAATTTTTATAATTTTCTATCTTTATTTTATCGTAACAACAATTTTTTTATTGAATTCTGCTTGTTTTGTAAAATTTTAGCAAAGTGGGTCAATGTTTTAGAATTAAAAAATTGTTTCCATCCAGAAACATTGATTGCTCCCTCAAATTCATTTTTTATATTAAATATAGGCACAGCCACACTGGCAATACTTCCCACTCTTTCTTCTGAAGTGAATGTGAATCCTTTTTTGATAATTTCATTCATTTCTTTTTCATTTTTATCTCCAAAGGCTAATAAAATTTTACCTGTAGCGCTCACTAAAGGAAAATTAGTTCCTTCTGTTAAATGGTGTGTTAGCTCAGACTCCGTATTATTAGACCTATACAAACAAACTTTTTTGTTTCCCGATCGTATCCAATAACCAGCTGACTGACCGCTTTCTTTACAAATGTCTTTTAATATTTCTCTAATTTCATTCCCAATATCAAAATTAGCATTATAAATTTGACCCATTTTCCATGTACCTGGTCCTAACTGGTAATTGCCAGTAGATTCGTTTTTAATTAAAAAATTATGTTTTATCAGTGACCTACAAATCCTAATAATAGTCGACTTATTTTGTGAGGTAACTTTTGCAATTTGTTTTAGAGACAGATTATTTTGAGCCTCACTAAAAGAATTTAGTATTTGAAACGCTTTATCGATAACTTTAATTTCTGTAGTCATAGTTTTACAATGTGAAACACAATTTTATAATATAAAATTTGTTGACAATCTACCTTTATTTTGATGAATCAGCATCTTCTAGATTAAACAAACTAATTAAAAAAAGGGAGTTCTACTTATGGCAAAAGCATTCACACCAAATATAAAGTCCGACAAAGGTAAAGGATTAACTAAGTACGTAGCTGAATTTGTTTACAAAAACAAATTTACTTCTATTCCTAAAAAAGTAGTAGAGCTTGGGAAAAAACATATTTTAGATGGTTTTGGTTTAGCTTTAGCAGGATCGGTTGCTAGAACTGGAGTGTATTTATTCAAACATATCAATCAAAACTCTGCCAAAGGAAGAGCTACTGTTATTGGCTCTAAAATGAAAGTTACATCAAGATTTGCTGCTTTGGCAAATGGAGTTGGAATTCATTCTGATGATTATGATGACACTCAACTAGCAGTATTAAAAGATAGAGTATACGGTTTGCTAACTCACCCAACAGCCCCTTGTTTGCCAAGTGCTTTTGCGGAAGGTGAACTAAACAAAATTAATGGTAAGGATTTTTTAAATGCTTACTTAATTGGAGTGGACGTTGAGTGCAAAGCTTCAGAAGCAATGTCTCCAAGACATTATCAGCATGGTTTTCATTCTACGGCAACTTGTGGAACTTTAGCATCAGCTGCTGCTGCTGCAAAAATTAGAGGATATAAAGTACCTCAAATTCAACAAAGTTTATCAATAGCTGCATCATTAAGCGCAGGTTTAAGAGAAAATTTTGGAACTATGACAAAACCATTGCATGCAGGACGTGCTGCTGAGAGTGGTGTCGTGGCTTGTGACTTAGTTGGTTTTGGCTGGTCTGCTGCAGATAAAATTTTAGAATCTCCTAGAGGATTTTTTCAAGCTCATGGTGGTGGATATGATTTAGGTTCTATCAAAGGAAAACTTGGTAAACCTTGGACCTTCGATAAGCCAGGTATCTCTATCAAGCCGCATCCTTGTGGATCTTTGACTCACCCTGGAATGACAAAAATGTTAGAATTAATTTTAAAGCATGACATCAAACCTCAAGACGTAGTGAAGGTAGATGTTGGTACCAACCATAATATGCAAAA